>JBAYWA010000068.1:0-7736 GCA_041674325.1 Melioribacteraceae bacterium
CGGCAACTTTGGGGGCTCTTCTGCTTGAGATAAATTTTGCAAAAAGTTTCTGACCGAACGGCAGATTAAAAATATCCGGATCGGAAAAAAGATTATATAAAAACGGTTCTATTGCATCAATAGAATCCGGACCGCCAAGATTGAAAAGTATTACTGCAGAGTTGCCCAAATCACATCCCTTTCACTATTATTTTTTTATATTAAATTTGAATTTCAGTAAACAAAGGAACACATATGAAAAACTTACTTATTTTACTATTTGTATTAGTGTTTACAAGCGTCGCTTGTTCATCGGAACCGCCGAGTGTGCGTGTTGTAAACCAGCGGCCAACAAAGGCAAATGTGCAGGTAAAGCTGGAAAACTCAAGCACAATAAATATCAACGATGTAGCGGCCGGAGCATCCACATCTTATCAGGAAATTACCGAGGGCGCGGTTCTTGTAACGGCCGTTATTCAGAATGATGCCGTTTCTCCAACAATTTCCTTCAATGCGGACAGAGACAAAAATATCAGCATAGTGGTTCAGAATACCAATCCGCCCGCTTTACGGATTGACAAAGAAGACAAGTAAGAAAAATCGGAGCGCAATCTAGACGGTGCGTGAGTAACGCGCCTTATCTTCGTTGCGCTCAATGTATCCGTCAAAACTCATTGCTATATTACGGATAAGCAGTCTTCCCATCTGAGTGACGATAAGTTTTTTTTCCTTGATTTCAACCAGTCCGTCGTCAATGAATTCGCTCATACCATTAAGGGCTGTTCCGAAATAATTTTCAAACTCGATGTTGAACTCTTTCTCAACAGACTGAAAGTCAAGTTCAAAATCGCACATTACTTTCGTTATTACATGCCGGCGCAGAACATCATCATCGCTGAGATAAATGCCTCTTTCAACCGGAAAAGTTTCATTGTTCAGCGAATCGAAATATTCTCTCTCCTTTTTCATATTCTGAGTGTAAGAGCGACCTACCTGGCTAATGCTTGTTATCCCCATACCGTATAAGTCTGTTCCCGCGTGAGTACTGTATCCCTGGAAATTGCGGTATAATTTTTTTTCGCGCTGGGCAACCGCAAGCTCATCGCCGGGCTTTGCAAAATGATCCATCCCGATAAAAACATATCCGGCTCCGGTGAGTTTTTCAATCGTCATTTTCAGAATATCGAGTTTCTCCTGTGGAGTGGGCAATTCCTCCGGTTTAATGAGTGCCATATGTTTTTTCATCCAGGGCACATGCGCATAATTAAAAACTGCAATGCGGTCTGGAGAGATATCAATTGTTGCGTCAACGGTCTTTTCAAAAGTCTTCAAAGACTGAAATGGAAGTCCATACATCAGGTCCAGATTAATGCTTTGAAATCCTAGTTCACGGACCCAGGTAACAACCTGCCTGGTCATCTCTTCAGGCTGAATTCTGTTAACTGCTATCTGAACTTTTTCATTAAAATCCTGGACGCCCATGCTTATACGGTTGAATCCGCCATTCCGTAGAGCCGAAAGATGTTCTCTGGTCAATCCTCTGGGATCAATCTCGCATCCTTCCTCGGCTTCCGGCTTTATCTCGAAACTGCTGTTTATGAAAGAGATCAGATCTGTAATTTCATCGGGATTCAGATGGGTGGGAGTGCCGCCGCCCCAATGAATCTGGGCAACTTTCCTACCGGGAACAATATATGCGCGCAGCAGGTCAATTTCATTTTTAAGATACTTGATATATTCCTGTATGCGGCCTCGGTTGCGCGTGATGATCATATTACATCCGCAGAAATAGCAGAGAGTATCGCAGAAGGGGAGATGGTAGTAGAGCGAGAGCTCCGGCGGAGCGGCATCGTTATTCGTGCGGATAATTTCATCCAGATATTTCGCAGAAGTAAACGAATCGTTAAAATGAGGAGCAGTCGGATAACTTGTATACCGCGGTCCTGGCCGGTCGTATTTTTTTATCAACTCTAAATTTATTTCGAACATTATAACTCCGTTGTAAGCTATCTTTTATCTATGAAAAATCCGACTCTCTTCTTTCACCACTTCTACTAAATACTTCGCGTTTTCGGGCGGGACATCCGGATGAATGCCGTGACCCAGATTGAAAATGTGTCCGTTATAATTGCCGAATGATTTCAGGATATTCACAGCTTCACGTCTGATTTTCTCATTATCGGCGTAAAGAATAGTAGGATCAAGGTTTCCCTGAAGAGCCACTTTATTCCCGATCTTACTTCTTACTTCGCCTAGATCCATTGTCCAATCGAGACCGATAACATCGGCACCGCTCTCAGCGAGTTTATCCAATTTGTAATGAACTCCTTTGGCAAAGACTATTACCGGTTCCTCTTTTCTTTTTATCAGTGAAATAACTTTTTGAATGTACGAAAGAGAAAATTCCTCAAAGTCGGCAGGAGAAAGCAATCCGCCCCAGGTATCAAATATCTGGACCGCATCCGCTCCCGCCTCTATTTTTGCCGAAAGATATTCAGCTACTGCGACGGCAAGTTTATCCAGCAGAAGATGGGCAGCCTTGGGCTGATTATAAACGAATTTTTTAATTTCAGAAAAACTTTTTGATCCTCCTCCCTCGACCATATAAGTCATCAGAGTCCAGGGTGAACCGGCAAATCCGATCAGCGGAACCCGTCCATCCAACTCTCTTTTTGTAAGAGAGACCGCGTCCAGAACATATTTTAAATTTTTAGTTGGATCGATAGTTTTCAGACGGTTAACATCGTTCAAATTACGGATTGGATCATAAAGTTTTGGCCCTTTACTCTCTATCATCTCCAGGCGCATTCCCATTGCCTCCGGAATCACAAGAATATCGGAAAAAATAATTGCGGCATCGACGCCTATAAGATCAACGGGCTGAATTGTAACTTCAGCTGCAAGTTCGGGCGTCTTGCACATCGTTATGAAATCGGATTTATCTCGTACCGCGCGGTATTGAGGAAGATATCTTCCCGCCTGACGCATAATCCAGGTGGGAGTGTATTCTACGGGTTTTCCTTTGCAAGCTCTTAAAAATGTGTCATTTATCAATTTGGTCAAAATTCCTCCGGTTAGGCGATATTTTCTGTTAATTGGAAATATTCTATTATCGCTTCGGAGATTCCGTGAAGCGAAAAAACTTTAGGTACGATGTGCACTGTGATGGCTCTTTCCTTCATTGCGGTTTCTGTGGTTGTCCCAATCGCGCATAACACACTTCTATCGAAAAATTTTTCAGCATCCGAAACATTCATCAGTTTTAATAAGTTGATGAAAGAAGAGGGACTTGTGAAGATAAAGATGCCGGGATGTTTTTTCTGTATTTTCTGATGCTCTGATTTCAGATTTAAAAGATCATTTTTCAAAACATCGTAGATGGGTACTGAAAACACCTGAGCACCAAGCTCGGTTAATCCAAGATTCAATTCGCCGCGGGAAAGAGAAGAGCCGGGAATCAATATTTTTTTATTCTTTAATTCGAACTCCGAAAATTTGTACAATAAACCTTCGGCACTATACTCGTCCGGAATTATATCGACTCTCAAACCGGCATTTTCGCACTCCTCGGCCGTACTATTACCTACTACTGCAATTTTTATCTTTGAAAGATCAAGATTTCTGAGTTTTGCGATAGCGGTGAATACTTCTACCGAGTTAGTAGAAGTGAACACGAGATAATCGAACCGGTTAAAGATGCTAAGAGCTTCATTCAATTCTGGAGAATGGTCTAACGGAACAACCTTAATAGTTGGAAAATAAATTATCTCAGCGCCATAGCCGGTAAGTATATCGAGAGATTTACCGCATTCAGACTTGCCCTTGGTAATAAGTATCGTTTTGTTTTTCAGTGAATTCATTTAACACGCGCGCTGAGATATACTTCTTTTAAAATCGAATCCGCGCCGGCTTTTAGCAGATCAGAGGCTAACTTTATTCCGAGTTTTTCGGGATACTTTATGGAGCCGCGCAATTTTTTTCTGAATGTTATGGAGCCGTCAACAGAGCCTACTACAGAATCCAGGTACAATCCGTCCGGTTTCACTTCAGCTAAGGCCCCTATCGGCACCTGACATCCTCCTTCTAATGCTTTTAAAAGGGCCCGTTCAGCTTTAACCGCAATGAAAGTCTTTTCGTGATTTATCAATTTCAACGCCGCTTCGGCAAAAATGTTGTCCTCACGGATCTCAATTCCAAGCGCCCCTTGTCCAACGGCCGGTAATATATCAGCTGTCTTTATTATACTTGAAATATGTCTAGTAAGCTTTAACCGTTCCACACCCGCCCGCGCTAAAATAATTGCATCCCATCCGGATTCTATAAATTTTTTAATTCTTGTAGGAACATTTCCGCGGAGTTCCAAAATAGTCAAGTCGGGACGAAGATGAAGCAGTTGCGATCTTCTTCTTAGAGAGCCTGTGGCAACCACAGCGTTCACGGGTAAATTTTTAATTGTAATTCCTTTTTTGCGGGCTATAAGGATATCTTCAACCGGGTGGCGTTTTGTGACTGCCGCAAGCTTTAATCCTTCGGGAATCTCCGTTTGCAGATCCTTAAGACTATGTACTGCAATATCGATTGTTCCTTTGAGTAATTCATATTCCAGTTCTTTTGTAAAGAGACCCTTATCGCCGATCTTTGAGAGGGCGACGTCAAGAATTTTGTCTCCCTTGGTATTTATAATTCTGATTTCAACAGTCAGATTTTTATTTTTTATTTCGAGCTCTTTTTTTATGAATTTTGCCTGCCAGAGAGCAAGTTCGCTTCCGCGTGAGCCGATAATAAGTTTATTCTTCTTCAAGGGGATCCTCTTTTTTATTCTCTTTAATAGATTCATTCCCGTTTACCGGCGTATGATCCAGATTGAATAATTCTTTTAATATCATCGTATTTGTTGAAACATCGTTTATGTTGGCTCCGGTTTCGGCAAACTCCCTCAATTTTACCGTCGGATTGTGAAGAAGGCGGCCGATCATCCGGCGGGTCATATCTTCGATTTTAATATAATCCTCTTCGCTTACTTTATGCTTTATTTTTTCAAGCTCATCATGGCGTATCTCTTCAAAAAACGCCCTCATTGTTTTTATTGTGGGCACAACATCCAGTGTATTGTACCAGCCGAAGAATCCGACCATCTCCTCTAAAATTATTTTTTCTACCGAGGGGATCTGATCTTTTCTTTTCTGCAGATTCTGGTCAACGATTATCTTGAGTGAATCCATATCGTGATAGAAAACATTGTCTATCTTTTTTACATCTGGATCAATATCGCGGGGAACCGCAATATCCATCATTACTACCGGCGTGCCTCGTCTTTTTTTGAGAGCCGATTTAACCGTGTCAAATGAGATGATAAGATTTTCCGAACTTGTAGCGCTTATGATAATATCGAAGTTGTGAATCTGTTCGGCAAGCGAATTGAAAGAGACAATCCCGCCATTGACTTTTTCCGCCAGTTTTTCGGCTCTTTCAACAGTTCTGTTGGAGATCGCTATTTTGCCAACTCCTTTATCCCTTAAATGAATAGCTGCCAGCTCTCCGGTTTCTCCCGCGCCTATAACCAGAGCGGATTTCTTTTCGAGATTCGCAAAGATCTTCTCAACAACCTGGACGGCTGCGTAACTAACAGTAACGGCGCCTTCTCCTATAGAAGTTTCTTTTATTGACCGCTTCCCGACACGGATAGTTGTATCAAATATCCTTCTTAAAACTGAGCCTGCAAAATTCAGATCTTCGGAGATTTCGAAGGCCTCTTTTACCTGCCCCAGAATCTGGCTATCCCCGATAATCAAAGAATCGATTCCTGATGCAACAGAGAAGAGATGTTTTACAGCTCCGCAGGAGAAATATCTGGAATAGTGATCGGGTTTTAAAATAATTCCGGGTTTAAATTCCTGCAGCTTCTCTGTTATGATAGAAGGATCTATGCTTAATACGCTGGGAAACCCGAATATCTCCGTCCGGTTGCAGGTAGATATTATTACTCCCTCGGAAAATAATCCATCTTTCAACCGGGGGATAAACTCAACGATCTCATCTCGGTTAAGATGAACTGTTTCCCTTAGTGAGAGGGGGGATGTTTTGTGATTTATTGAGATGCCAACTAAATTCATATTAAAACTTTCAATAGAACGAATGAAATGTCTTAGCTAATGTATTCGTAATTATCAGAGACAATATTGCAACACAAAATCCGAGTATAGAATATAGAATTGCCTTTTTACCATACAGGTTGCCTAAAAACCGGCTCACTATTCCTACTCCATATATCAGCCAAACTATAAATGTGCCTACCAGCTTAGGATCAGAATAACTGAAATTCGGAAAAGCGCTCGGCAACCAGATTATTCCAATTACAATCGCGAATGTGATCAGAATGAATCCTATCACCACAGAATAGAAACTAAGTTTCTCCAGAATTTCCAGATTTGGCAGCCTGTCAAATATCAAACCGAATTTATTCGCTTTTAAATTCTTGTAAAGAAGCATATACAGCACACCGTAAACAGCTGAAATTGTTATTCCCGAGTAACCAAGTAGCGCACTGATCACATGGAGTCCGAGGAGGCGGTTTCTTAAGACCTCCGGAACATTATAAGTATGTTCGATAAAAATTGAGGAGATGATCTGGAATACAAGTGAAAATAAGATTATAAATGCGCCCGTTCCGCGAATATCAGTTAGTAATTCAAGTATGAAATAAGAGAATCCTATAGAAAAAGCGATAATCGAAAAAATTTCAAATTTATTGGTTATAGGGGGATGGTTATACTCAATCATCCTTGAAACAAGGTAGAAGGTGTGAAGCAGAAGAGTAATGAATAAAACAATCCTCTTGGAATTATTCACAACTTTTTTTTCATTATAGAAATCGTAACTATAAATCGAAAAAGCCGTTATATAGAATAACGGAAGGAGCAAATTCAAAAAATAGATTGATTGCAGCATCTATGCTCGGTTTATATTAATGGGTGACCGGTTAAAATAAATACCGGAATTGTGAGGCCAAAATTATGAAAAAACAGCTCCAAAATCTTGATAAAAGGAGGCTAAATTGAACAAAATAAAGGGAAAAATGGGGAACTAATTTTTTTTGAATTGAGAGAAAATTAGCGGATTGCGGTCCAAATATTCCTGAATGATGTTTATTGTAATTGACAGATTGTCATCGTTGGGGGAGAGAGCTTTTGCTTTTAAAAAACAATCCACAGATTTGCTGATATCACAATAGAGCCATATGATTCCGAGAATAATTAAATGATCTTTAGAATCTTCGTAGAATCCTTTCTGCCCCTCAATCTTTTCTACAAGTTCCGGGCAGGGACAATCATCCAAATGCGGATTCGTGTCGATAATAAATTTGATATCTTCGGAGATAAGTTCATTAAAGTATTTGACGGCGTTCTTTACTTTTCCGGTTTGAGTATAACAGACAATAATTTTTTTCTTTGCCCCTTTATTAAACGGATCCTTTAATAGTACTTCCTCGAATTCAGCCTGGGCTGCTTCGTAATTACGCGCCATAAAGAATTGATTGCCTAACATCTCGCTCATTTGATTCAGTATCCAATTTAAAAAGGGAACTTCTCTAATATAAGAAGTTCCCCGCAAAATGAAAATATTATGGATTAGTTCCTGTGTTAAATGGGAATGCTTTAATCTCATTAGCCGCGACAAACGGAGAAAAACTATTTGTCTTTGCCCAATCGTAGCTTAAAATATTAATTCCGTACAATAAAGTTTTAGCGTCGTAGCCA
>JBAYWA010000069.1:0-7716 GCA_041674325.1 Melioribacteraceae bacterium
CCGTTCCCAATATCTGGCCGTCTGTTGCCAGCAGGATGCCGAAAAATTCCAGAACAGAGAAAAATCCCAGCAGTAAAAAGCTTATTCCAAGTATTCGCCTGTTGCTATTCATGGTTCAGCCCCGTCTCCGCCGGAGTAAAAATTCCCAGAATAAAATACGCTATGATGAACAATCCGAGTGTAAGCAGGGCTGCTAAAATAAAAATAATTCTGAGAGATGAAACATCGATATTCAGATAGTTCGCGAGTCCTCCGCAAACTCCGAGTATCCGCCGCTCTTTGAGCGGGCGGGTAATCCTAATAGCATTCAATAACCCGTGCGCTGCCGGAAGATTGAAAACGTTTGTTAATATTAAAATTCCGAATGATAAAGCCGCAATGGAAAAAACCAGTCCGTTGGGAAAAATAAATATATTGCCGCTGCTTCTTATCCCGATATAAACAAAAGCGAAATGAATTCCGGTCGTAATCAGAAGTCCTCCCAGCACCGTCCTGAAATTTTCGCGGCGCTGAGATATTTTCTCTTCTTCGGTTTTAATTTTCGGATTCTGATCGGCTGGAAGCAGCATTGCGGCTACCAGATAGGCAACCGCGCCCCAGCCGCCGGCAAGCAGAGTCAGCAGCGCAATCAGGCGGATATTTGCCGGCTGCACGTTGAAATATTCTGCAATCCCCGCGCAAAGGCCGGTCAGAACAACATCATCTTTTGACCTCTGAAATTTTTTACCGGGGGGCAGACTGTCAAGGTTTGACATTCTGTCAAAGAGATTTTCATCCGAGGAATCAGCGGGTTCTTTTTCTTCTTGCATTAAGAGTTCATTTCTTTATAAAAGTTCTGTAATTCTTTTTGATGGTTCTTTTGTACTAATTATTCTCAGCTCGGTTACAATCCTGTCTACCCGAATATCATGAATATCGGTAAAGATATTTTCAACTAACTGATATTCAAAAGCCGGGACTACTTTTACGGCGGAAACAGATCTTAAAAGCCGGTCGTAATATCCTCCGCCGTAACCTATCCTGTGGCCCAGGGGCGAGACCGCCACAGCAGGAACAATCATCAAATCTATATCGCTTAAATCTTCATCGAGAGCAGTAGGCGGCTCGATATATCCGTCATTATTTTTAATCAGATTATCCCAGCCGTTAAAATTTGCGTGCTGGAATTTTTTTGCCTGCTTATTCAGTTTGGGAATTACAATATTTTTACCGTGCGAACACATAAGATCAACAAGTAACCGCGTATCCATCTCGCCGGGACGTGTGGAAATGTAAGTGTGAATCCGCCGGGCGTGTATAAAATCATCGGATGCGGCAAGCCGGTCAATGATAATTTTTGTTTTCGTTTTAAGATCGGCGGAATTAAAATTCCCGCGCCGGTTAATAACGGTTTTTCTGGCTTCCGATTTAGGTATTAAAGTTTTCAGGTTCAATTGAGTTATAAAAATTTTTCGTTATCCCGTTTCGAATATAAAAATTAATGGGGCGCGGAACAATGTCGCGCTTCCGGAGACTATAAAATTCTAAGCCCCATGCTGGAAGCCACCAGTTCCGCTGTTATCTCTGCGCTCCTGTTGCGTGTGTCGAGTATCGGATTCACTTCAGCAACTTCAAGCGACGACATGCATCCGCATTCCGCAATAGTTTCCATAAGAAGATGTGCTTCCCGGTAATTTAATCCGCCGCTGACTGGAGTGCCTACTCCGGGAGCTTCGGATGGATCTATGCTGTCAACGTCAAAGCTTACGTGTATGTGCTGTACCCTTTTTTTCAGGTCTTTCAATACTTTATTTATTATAAAATTTATCCCTTTTCTGTCAATCTCCGTCATGGTATAAACTTTTAATCCAAGATTCCTTATTAACTCCCTCTCTCCGGTGTCCAGACTTCTTATTCCGATGAACGCGATATTTTCCGGTTTGATTTTAGGAATTATTCCGTGAAGATTTGTCAGAAGTTTATTCCCCAGGCCCAGAGTGGCGGCAACGCTCATTCCGTGAATGTTTCCGGATGGCGTGGTTTCGTCAGTATTCAGATCTGCGTGTGCATCGATCCATATTAAACCCGGTTCCTGTTTTTTCTTTCTGCAATAGGATGAAACTCCGGCCAGAGTCCCGATTGCCATTGAATGATCGCCTCCTATGCAGAGTGGAAAATGATCATGTTCAAGGGATTTTTCCACGCGGCGCGCGAGCAGTTCGCAGGTTCTTATTATTTCCGCCAGATATTTCAGCCTGGGATCCTTAATAATCTGCAGCTCCTGATTTTTGATAAATACATCTCCCAGGTCGAATACGGAATATCCCAGATTTTCCAGCTTCTGCTGAATGCCGGCTATCCGCAATGCGGACGGACCCATATCAACTCCGCGCCGTCCCGCTCCCAGATCCATCGGAAAACCGATAAGATCAATGCTCTTGCTGGGTAAATTATTCTTCATGCAATAATTCCATTTATATGCGTGACAATCTAATAAATTACCGCCAATCTATTTTAGAAAGATGAGGGATGCAAGTGCTCATCTATTATTTTATATTTATCGCAGATTATTGAACTTTCATATTAATCAGTTATGAGGATGGTATGATTAAAAAATATTTTCAAATTGATGAGCTTGGCACTACGATCAGACAGGAGATAGTAGCCGGCGCCACCACATTCGTCACGATGGGATATATTATAATAGTTAATCCGAAAATTCTGGAAGCTGCGGGTATGCCCTTCGGGGCGTCGATGGTCGCTACTATTTTAAGTGCATTCTTCGGAACATTGATTATGGGCGTCTACGCGAAGCGTCCTTTTGCTATTGCGCCTTATATGGGAGAAAATGCGTTTGTCGCTTATACCGTCGTGAATGTTCTTCACTACAGCTGGCAGACCGCGCTCGGCGCAATATTTATCGGAGGAGTTTTATTTACTCTTCTCACTGTATTTAAAATAAGAAGCTGGCTGGCAAATGCAATTCCAGAAAATCTGAAAATCGCGTTCGCCGTCGGAATCGGTCTTTTTTTGACGTTCATCGGACTCAATGAAACTGGAATTGTAAAAGTCGGGGTGCCCGGAGCGCCGGTTCATGTGGGAAATTTTCATGACCCCGCGGTCCTGCTCGGAATATTCGCATTCCTTTTCATCGGACTCCTGATGATAAAAAAAATCAACGGGGCTATTCTGATCGGAATACTATTTACGACTCTGATAGGATTTGTCTTAGGACTTACAAAACTTCCTGAACAATGGCTGAGCATGCCTCCGGATATAGGTCCGGTTCTTTTTCAGCTCGATATTTTTGGAGCGCTAAGCTGGGGATTCCTCTCTGTTATTCTTGTTGTATTTGTTATGGATTTTGTTGATACGATGGGTACTCTGCTGGGCCTTGGATACAAAGCGAAAATGCTGGATGAGAGGGGGAATCTGCCTGAAATCGAGAAACCGATGCTGGCCGATGCCCTGGCCACGGTCGCAGGCGCGCTTCTGGGTACAACTACAACCGGAACTTATATCGAATCTGCGACGGGAATTGAGGCGGGTGGAAAATCGGGACTTACCGCTGTGGTTACTGCGTTTTTATTTTTGAGCGCCCTGTTCTTTGCTCCTATTCTCTCGGCTGTTCCGCCGTATGCATACGGCGCAGCTTTGATAATCGTGGGACTTCTGATGATCTCGCCGATTTCTCATCTTAAGTTTGATGATCTTGCCGAGACCATTCCCGTTTTTATTACAATGACGCTAATGAGTTTTACTTTTAATCTTGGAATCGGAATGACTGCCGGATTCGTAATCTATCCGTTGACAATGCTGATTGCCGGAAGAATTAAAACCGTCACTCCCGGAATGTGGATTCTTTTCTCGCTGTCGGTTCTGTTCTATCTCTTTTATCCGTATTGAAATTGAACTTTACCCGATGAACGGAACATCCGTATTGAATCGGGAAGAATATACCGGAACCGGAATCCTTTATTAATCCGGTTCATCTAATACATATAAGAAACAGACAGGATAAAATAATGGCGTCTAAAAAAGCATATGTAAAGCAGATTAAAGGGATAACATTTATCGGCAAAACCGATTCCAATCACTGGGTAAGTATGGACGGACCCGAAAATTTCGGCGGAAGCGATGCTGGTATAAGACCGAAAGAATTAATTTTACTCGCTCTGGCGGGATGTACCGGCAGCGACGTGGCCGTTATTCTGCAGAAGAAAAAGATAAATCTTGATGGATTCGAGATGAATATCACGGCAGAAGTTCAGGAAACTCATCCGCAGGTTTTTACAAAAATTGATCTTGAATACGTTTTTTACGGAGAGAATGTTCCTAAAGAAGCGGTTGAGAGGGCAATTGAATTATCGCTGACAACTTATTGCAGCGTTACCGCGATGCTGAAAAAATCCGTTGAGATAAATCATACTCTCCGGATTGAAAAATCAAAATAAATGTAGAGGAGCCGGCTTGTCTCTCATTTCCGGCAAGAGTAGGGTTTACAAATAATCGGGTGGTATCGGTTTTCTTCCGGCGAATCCGTCATCGGGACTGTGATAAAAAGCCACCGATTTTTCATCGCTTCTCCAGCATAATAAAACTTCTTCCCCATCTATAACAGACGGAAAATCAACAAGTCCAATGCTGAAATTCCAATCCTTGTAAGAACAGCCTATCTCATTCAATTCATTCATAAATAAATCGATCTCGGAAGCCAGCTGCGCCACTTCGGGGTTATCTTCAATATCTCCTTCAAGTCTCTCTGCGGCCGATTTAATTTTTTCAACATTATTCAGAATATCACGAACGATTTGGCTTACCAATGGAAGGGTTTTATTCGCTTCCCTCGGGGTAAAATATTTAATCTCTATCTGTGGCATTTTTTCCAATCATTTTATCAATCATAATCATTTTTTTAGGGAATTAGTTCCACACAGGTCACACCGCCTTTAAAGGACTTGACAACCTATTTAATAAAACTTAATTTATCTCAGTAATAATGAATGTGTTAAAAAAGTATGAATTCAACTAAAAAGTATGGAAAAAAGCTGGATCTGGCTCTAAGTACCTGGGTAAAGCTCGCCAGAGCGTTCTCTTCTTTCGAAAAAAGATCGAATGAGAGTATTAAATCGTTCGGATTGACTCAGCCCCAATTTGCTGTCATCGAGACTATTGGTCATCTTGGACCCCTGAAGGTGGGTGAGATATGCGATAAAATGCTGGTTACCGGCGGCAATATGACTCTGGTTTTGGATAATATTGAAAAACTAGGATTGATTGAGCGGGTGCCGAGTCGGGAGGACAGAAGAGCAATTCATATTCAGCTGACGGGTGAAGGAAAAAGAATGTTTGATGAAGTTTTTATTAAACACGCCGAAAAAATTTCTCAGTATATGTCTGTATTATCTGCCGGCGAGCAGAAAACCCTGGGCGACCTGCTTAAAAAATTGGGCACTTCTCTGAATAAATAATTGTTTTCTGATCATCCTCATTGATTAGTGATAAAGAAGCTAATAATATAATTGATTGATTGACTGGACTCTCCTTCCGAAAATTCTCTAGTAAAAAAACCTGTTCCATATACCGATGAAAGACAATCAAAGAGCGGGGCGGCTCAATTGTGACCGTTGCCAGGTCAGATAGAACTGACACGGATTTTCTTTAAAAACACTCTATTTTAACAGGTATCCGACCCTATTCTATTTTGCAATCAGTACCATAAGTGGTAATTTTCATGTGAAAATATTTTGAAACTATGGAGTAATTATGGCCGTTATCCGTCCGTTTAAAGCTGTCCGTCCTTCAGAGAAAGTAGCGCATCTTGTTGCAAGCGTACCTTATGATGTTGTTAACCGAGAAGAAGCCGCCGAACTTGCCAAAGGAAATCCGATTAATTTTCTGCGTGTAACACGTTCTGAAATTGAGATGAAAGAGAAGACAGATGCCTATTCGGCAGAAGTATATCAGAAAGCCAGAGAAAATTTTGAATCGCTGAGAGCTAATGCCCCTATGATTCAGGATCCGGTTCCACATTTTTATCTTTACAGACTGACTATGGGAGATCATTCGCAGACAGGCATTGCCGCCACATTTTCGGTTGATGATTACGAGCAGGATGTAATCAAAAAACACGAGAAGACGCGCAAAGTAAAAGAAGACGACCGGACAAATCATATTATAACTACCGAAGCACAGACCGGTCCGGTTTTTCTTACATACAAAGCCGTTTCTGAAATCGATAAGGTCGTAACTGAAACACTCAGAAAATCCGATCCGGTTTATAATTTCAGGTCACCCGATGGAATAAGACATGAAATTTGGATAGTTCCTAACGAGTTTGCGGAGACTATCTTAAGAGAGATCGGAAAGGTGCAGCATCTTTATATTGCCGACGGGCATCATCGCGCCGCTAGCGCCGCGCGTGCGAGAACTGTAAAGAGGGATAATAATCCCGGTCATAATGGCGACGAAGAGTATAATTATTTTATTGCCGTTCTTTTTCCGGCGGATCAATTAAAGATTCTCTCATATAACCGCGCTGTTCATAATCTTAAAATGAAAAGCGAGGAGTTTTTCGAAAAACTGGGAAGAAATTTCTCTATTGAAGAGACCTCTTCTCCAAATCCCCCGCGTGTAAAAACAATCGCGATGTACATCGGTAAAAAATGGTATCTGCTTAAGCCAAACGAGAATGTTAAACCGGGCAATACTGTCGGAGATAAACTTGACGTGAGCATTCTGCAGAATTTTCTCCTTCATCCTGTGCTTGGTATTGAGGATCCGCGCACGGATACCAATATTGACTTCATCGGGGGAATAAGGGGAACGGAGGAATTGGAAAAATTAGTGGATGGCGGAAAAGCAGCCGTGGCTTTTTCAATGTTTCCGGTCTCCGTTGATGACCTGATAAATATATCCGACGCCGGAGAAACGATGCCTCCTAAGTCGACCTGGTTCGAGCCGAAGCTGAGAGACGGACTTCTGGTGCATGTTATATAAACGGTAAGTAGATATTGGCGAAATCCGCCTGCGTATGCGAAATAATAAAATTTAAAAGAATAATAACGGAGTAACTGAGATGGAAAAACGTATTTATAATTTGAGCGCCGGTCCGGCAATTCTTCCGGAAGAAGTTCTTCTGGAAGCGCAGAAAGATCTGTACAGCTACAAAGGTTCCGGCATGAGTGTAATGGAAATGAGCCACCGCGGAAAGATTTTTGACGCGATCATTAAAGACGCAGATGCCGATCTGAGGAAACTTTTAGGAATCGATGATAAGTTTTCAATTTTATTTCTCCAGGGAGGAGCTACGCTTCAATTCTCTATGGTGCCTCTGAATTTAATGCCTCCTAAGAATAAAGCGGATTATATAGTCACTGGCGCATGGGCGGAAAAAGCAGTTAAAGAAGCCAAGCGTGTCGGCGCCGTCAATATTGCCGCTACTACTAAATCTGAAAGTTATGTCAGAATTCCAAAACAATCCGAACTGAAGCTTGATCCCGATGCTTCATATGTCCACTTCACATCCAACAATACAATTTACGGAACCGAATGGAGAACCGAGCCCGAAACCGGAACTGTGCCTCTCGTCTGCGACGCTTCTTCCGATTTTCTCCATAAAAAATTAGACATGAAAAAATATGGATTGATCTATGCCGGCGCTCAGAAAAATATCGGTCCCGCCGGAGTAACCGTTGTGATTGTAAGAAAAGATCTTTTGGAAAGATCATCGGATGC
>JBAYWA010000070.1:0-7704 GCA_041674325.1 Melioribacteraceae bacterium
ATTCTTAGCGCTATTTCACCGCGATTGGCGATTAAAATTTTCTTAAACAAAACTCCCTCTCAATATTTGACAACACTAAACGGTCTCAATCAGAAACAGAGGCTGGTTGTATTCAACCGGAGTGGCATTATCGACCAGAATTTTTACAATCTTTCCGCTGATGTCGCATTCAATTTCATTCATCAGCTTCATTGCCTCTACAATGCAGAGGACCGATCCCGAAGAGACCATATCACCCACCTGAATGTATGGATCGGCATCAGGCGCGGGGGCCCGATAGAATGTTCCGACTATCGGAGATTTAATTTCATGTAATTTGGAGGAAGTGGTGACAGGAGCTGAATTGGAATTGCTGTCTCCGTCCTGATGGACCGGCATCTGAATCTGCTGAGCCGGCCGGGAGTTATCGGGGTAAGACGGGACCTGTACAAATGTCTGGTTTAGATTTTTTGAGATCTTTACTTTGAGATCGCCTTCGGCAACTTCAAAGTCTGTAATCTCGCTCTGCTCAACCAGTTTGATGAGCTTTTTAAGAAGATTTATATCCATACCCTTCTTCAATTAGTTTTTAACTCGTTCTACGTATCCGCCCGTTCTCGTATCAACTTTCAGAACATCACCTTCATTGATGAAAAGGGGGACATTAATTTTTGCTCCGGTTTCAAGTTTGGCTGGTTTCAGAGCGCTGTTTGCCGTATCGCCTTTGAAGCCCGGTTCTGTCTCAACAACTTTAAGAGCTACAAAAATGGGGATCTCAGCAGTGATGATTTGATCTTTATCATCCAGAAGAAGTTCAATTTCCATCCCTTCTTTGAGATAGATCTGCCCGTCTCCGATAACACTTTCCGCCACTGTCATCTGTTCGTAAGTTCCGTTATCCATCAGAACCAGGCCACCGGTTTCTCTGTAGAGGTATTGATATTTTCTTCTCTCTACCCTGATAACTTCTACACCTTCGCCGGACCGGAATGTATTATCTAAAACTCTTCCGGTTTTTAAATTCTTTAATGAGGTCCTGACAAACGCGCCACCCTTACCCGGTTTTACATGCTGGAACTCGACAATAACGTATGGTTCGTTTTTGTATTTAATGATAAGCCCATTTCTGAAATCGGAAGTATCTGCCATAAAATTTTATTTCCTTCTAACTGATAAAAATATAGCCACCGCCCGAACTAAAATCAAGGATGGTTATATATGATTCGAATTAAATTATTAACCTTCTATCTGAACTAAATATCTGTCAACCTCGGAAAAAGCTGGGGAGGTTTTATACTCTTTTTTGATAAGCTCAAAAATCGATTTGGCCTTCTCTTTTTCACCGGAATTAAGGGTGATTATCCCCGCTTTTAAGAGATATTCCGCGTTTGCAGGATTAGTTTTTAATACTTTGGCTGCATCTTCATAAAGATCCGCCGCCTTATCATTCTCTTTTCTTGTTTCCAGAATTCCGGCTCTGGCCGCAAGAGCTGTTGCCTTGAATAAAGGATTATTCCCCGAATACGAATCAAAAGTATTATAAGCTTCATCAACTTTGCCGGTCATCAGGTATGAATTGCCCAGGTAAATTTTTGCAGTCTCACCATTTTCAGTATTACCGTACTGATCTACTAATGATTTTAATCCGACCGTGTTTGTGGAGGGGAGACCTTCAATTGCCTCTTTGTAGGATGTTGATTCATATAAAGGAATAATTTTGGCCAGCAGTCCTGCAGCGCTTTTATTGTCATTAGTTACTTTATTGCCATAGAGAATTACGGCAACCACAACCAATGCTACAACCGCGGCTCCTATCAAAATTTTGGCCTGAAATTCAAGCACAAAGCTTTTAACTTCATAATAAAAAGTAACCAATTTGTCTTCTTTGATCTGTTTCTTCGTAATTTTTTTTCTTTTCTCTAACACTTTTGACCTCTCTGTTAAAAAATCTTAAAATTCGGCGGCAAATGTAAGCAAAATTATAGACCAATTCTAATATGATTAGAAAAAATCCATGCATTCTGATTAAGATAAACTTCTGCCCTGTACACCCCGCTTTCTTTTATCTCAAAATTCAGTTTTGAACCATCAACGGAAGAAATCACTTTTCCGTTTCGTAATAGATTAATCCTGGCAAGTTCTTTGGGGACATCAATGAGTATTCTAAGGTCTCCCCTCTTTGCCACAGAATCGCCCATCTGATAAATCCCATTGCTGTCCTCGGCAAGAAAACTGAATCCTTTTGCGCTGCCGTGATATGAGTTTGAAACGAAGCATCTCCCTCTTCGGAGCGCTTCATAAATCTGTTTTTTTGCGGAGTCGATATCCATCGATTCACCGGAGATGTTGAATTTATCGTCAACTAAAACGTGCGTGCGTATCGACTTAAATAATACCTTGTACGGAAAAACTTCCATCTCAACAAAACCAAGAACATTTATTTTATGCGCGTGGGCGTCAACTCCCCCAATTCCAACAACTTTACGTGTTAAATTTAATCTGTCCCACAAATTAAGCATTTCTTCAGAAGGAGCAGAAATTGATTTTAAAGGATGAAGAAAAAAATTATACTTATTTTGTTCGGTGAGTCCTTCCATCCATTCAGACATGTGATTCCATATCTCAATTCCGGTATAGTCTTCGGTGTCCCATTCTGTCCACGGGTAAGCAGGATGTTCCTTCATCGAAGATCTTTTCTCTAACGGATGAGCCAGGAAACCGATTCCGCCCGAATTCTTCACTTTTTTTACATATTCCTTGGCCGGAATTCTTGTGGAAAAAGTTTCGCTTATTCCGAAAGCGAGATAGTGATTCTTGTTCTCTTTATCGTTTATTTCGCAGCCGACTAGAAGAAGAGTCTCGCCATACCATTTTTCAAATCCCTCTTTCAGGGCTCGCAATGTATTATGATCGGTGAGTATAATAAAATCCAGTCCTGACTCGCCGGCATATTCGGCAATCTGTTTTACCTCGCCAGAACCATCAGAATAAACCGAATGGATATGTATTGCGCCGACATATTCGAACATTTGAGATCCCGTTTATTTCAGCGGGAATTACTCCTTCTGAATGAGAGTTAATACAATTATCCGTTATTGACTTCAAACAAAGTTGTATACTGTGTTGACTGTTCTTTAATTAAATCGGAGAGTTTGGTCATAAGAATATCTATACGTTCATCCGTATTTTCCTCAAAATTCTCGTATGATTCTTTATTTTTGAAGATGTAGATCTCTTCAAAACTGTTTGTTTTATTTTTTTGTTCGAAAACAGAATAACTCTCCAGACCTTCTGCCTTTACTAAACTTTTTAATTCCCGAACAACACCTAAGTATTCTTCCCGCTTTTCCGGAAATACATTATAACGAATGGAAAAAATCACTTTACTCATTTATCTCCTCAATTAAATTGTTAATTCTCCTTTAAAGACTACTTTTGCCGGACCGGTTAATGATATTTCGGTTACTTTCATATTATCCATTTTAAAATCGACAATTAATTCATCGCCGCTTTTGGTAAAAACGCTTATCGGAGGATTGAAGCCCGCCTTTACAAACGAAATCAAGGCCGATGCCACCGAACCGGTGCCGCAGGCCAGAGTTTCATCCTCAACTCCCCTTTCAAAACTTCTTATTCTTATCGAATTATCTTCAAGCTTAATAAAATTAACATTCGTGCCTCCGGGCGCAAAATCCGGATGATTTCTTATCTCTCTGCCCAGCTGGTACACGGGGAATTCATCCAGATTATTATAAAACGAACTCGGATCCGATGGATCTTTAAGAACATCATCAATTTTAACCACAATATGAGGCGAACCGGTATCCGCAAATGAAGCCGGGATTAACTGATTCCATACCTTGATCTTAAAATTCTGCTTCATCTTTCCCGGATGATTCAGATAAAACTGAACCTTCCCCTCTTCCAGTACAATGCCAGAATATTCAACATCATTCGCTCTGAACTTTATCTTCCTATTCTGAAATCTCCCGCTCAGATATCCGTATTGTATTGCGCATCTTGCCCCGTTGGCACACAGGCTTCCGGTTGATCCGTCGGCATTAAAATACCGCATATCGAATGCCGTATCGGTTGAATCCGAAATCAGCAGCACGCCATCGGCACCAATACCCGTATGTCTTCGGCACAATTCCGCGATTATATCCGGCATTAATTCCAGATCGGGATTGATTTTTTTATCAAATAAGATAAAATCATTCCCGGCACCGTGCATTTTTGTAAAGTAAAATTGCCTCATCCTATCTTCAAATTTACGTCAATAATGACCTTAAAGCAACGAAAATAGGGGAATGGCACGGTTTTATATCGCAAAGCTTAAACAAAATCGGAAAAGAGCCGCCTCCTGAATGTCCTGATATTTCTGCGGAAATAAAGTTTGTACTATTTTATTCGATTATTAAGCTAGAACAATTACCAGTTTTCAAAATCAATAATTTCAGACTGCAGGACGGGCAATGATAAAAAAAGCTAATCTCCCGGCTAAAATACTCTCCTCGATTAAATCTCTAAGAATTATCCTCATCTATGTTTGTGTAAGCGTTGTATGGATTTTTCTGGCAAATCATCTCCTGGGCAATTATCTCCGTCTTCACGAATTGGGAATCTGGCTGAATATACTTAAGGACTGGCTCTACATTATTATCACTTCCCTCTTTCTCTATTTTCTTATCAGCGGGTCACTATATCTTATAAACAAGGCAAAAGAAGAAGCAGAGCGGGCAAACAGGCTTAAAACTGAATTTCTGGCTCAGATGTCGCATGAAATCCGTTCCCCGCTCAACATATCATTGAGTTTTATGAGTAAAATAAAATGGGAATTGGGAGATAAGTTATCGCCTGAGATGTTAAACGATTTTAATATCATCGAAAAGGCAGACCAGAGACTGGTAACTACCATAGATTCGATACTTGAGATGTCACAACTTCAGCTGGGAACTTATAATGCCTCCTTCAAGACGTTAAATCTGGTAAGTGATGTGTTGAAAAAAATTGAGAAGCGGTACTCGACGGAAGCCGGGAAGAAGGGATTGCACTGCACATTCAGATATGAAGTCGATCATGCCGATATTTTATGCGACAGTCTCTCAATCTCGAAGATCTTTTCATCATTGCTTGAAAATTCGATAAATTTTACAACGAAAGGGGATATAGAATTAGCTGTAAAAAGAAACCTCGCCGGCAATAAAAGGGTATCCGTAAGAGATACGGGGATAGGAATTTGGGATGAATTTCTGTCGCGAATATTTGAACCGTTCAGTCAGGAGGATCAGGGTTTTCTGAGACGGTACGAAGGAAACGGATTAAGTCTAGCCCTTGTAAAAAAATATTGCGAGTTGATAGGCGCATCAATAGATATAAAATCTGAAAAGGGAAATGGCGCAGAATTTATAATAACATTTTCGAAATGAGAGTTCCCCTTTATTGCTCTTTCGGATCGTAAGGATCATACTGAAAATGAACTCTCACCCACTTTAGAAGAAACTAATCCGATTCCCCTCACTTTTAATATTTTTATAACTACCGTGAGTTACTCTTCATTCAGAATTTTTTCCGCTTCTTCAAGAGTTGGCACATAGCTTAGCTTGTAAGATTCAACGGCGAGTGAATTATTCGCGAATTGAAGAAGTCCCATCCTGGAAGTTCCCACAATCCTTATTACTCTGTTGACTTTATTTTGAATAAGAATAATCATTATCTCTTTGAGAATAATTCCGGCTTCATCATCCCCGTGAATAAATTTTGAGATATCATTAATAAGATCGAAATTTGGTTTTAATCCGGCGACTTCAGTTTCAATCAGTTTTTTTGCTTCTCTTGCGGCATCCAGCGAGAGAATTCCGGTAAGTGTAACATAGAGTCTGTTTCGGACGATGTCCTTCTTAATTTTAAACATATCAGAGTATTTCCCCTTTTTAGTATGATATTTTGACGTCTCCGGTTAATAAATGTTAGACGATCAGAAAAATTATTGACCGACCAGATAATATTTTCCCGTGACACACGATAATCCGGAATAGGCAGAAAAAATCTTTTCGGAGGTTTTCACTCATACAATACCGGATTGCCGAGTTCCTTCAGCGAGAAATGATTAAAAATATTGTGCCCGTCAAAATCAATGACTCTAGCATCATCATCCTGGTGGAGATCGTTGAGCACGGCATCGAAATGAACGCCGTACCGCTCACGAACCAGTTTTTCAGGAACTTCATAAGCAATAAATTTCTTAATCCCCTTGGAGGACAATTTGGTGACAAATTGCGGATTAGTTAATGAATCGTATGTAGTGAGAATAACAAGAGGGCCCGATCCGGTAAAAAATATACCAATTTTCATTTTACACACTCCTAAAATTATATTAAAAAATTTCATAGAGGAAATCGATTAACAATAAGAGAAGTGCATGCTGCAGAGGGCGAAAATTGATCCGCATTCTGCTTCAAATGTTTTCCCCGCCATTTAACCTTTTTAAAATACACATTTGCCGGATCAGGTATAATATATTTTTTTCAAAAAAAAATCCCGCATTTGATTGCGGGATAATTATACAGTGGAGGTGGCGGGAGTCGAACCCGCGTCCGAAATTATAATCCAATGAACTTCTACACACATAGTCTGTCATTTAATTTCATCCCGTCAGCATCGGCAGACAGATTTTAACAGGACTATTCCGAAATCAGTTTCGCCTCTTCTATCCGGAAGTTCGATTCGGCTATCACGCCAAGCGGCGTTCTTTCAGTCCCCGGCGTGAGCGGAACTGAGGAACGGCTGCGTAAATTACGCAGCTAAAGCGTAGTTATATTCGCCTTTTATCTTTTTTACCGTCGTTTTACGTGTCTACGGAGAACACGGTGCGCGATTCAATGAACTCCTAATCCCGTCGAAGCCAATGTCACCCCCGAATAAAATCAAGAATCGGAATTAATAATTGATAATTATTTTTTCCACTCTATATCGGAATGATTCGAAGAAAAATTTTCAAATCTGGCAAAAACAAACAACAAGTCAGAAAGACGGTTCAAATATACTTCAATTTGAGCATTAATGCTCTCCGTTTTCGATAGAGTTACTACTTCACGCTCGGCTCTTCTGCAGACTGTTCTTGCATTATGTAATAGAGCCGCCCCTTTCAATCCGCCGGGCAGAATAAAATTTTTCAATTGCGGCAGTTGTGAATCGTATTTATCGATCAGTATTTCAAGCCGTTGAACAGACTCCGGCTCAATACGTGGTATTGCAAAATTTCTATTCTCTTTCTCAACCGGAGAGGCTAAATCTGAACCGACACAGAACAGATCATTCTGCAGAGCGGCGAGAATTTCTTTAATTTCGGCAGATAATAATTCCGTAATCGTTATTCCCAGAATGGCATTCAATTCATCTACGGTACCGTATGCACGGATTCTGAGATCATCTTTCCAGACCCTTTTGCCTCCGAAGAGTGAAGTTTCTCCTTTGTCCCCTGTCTTAGTATAGATTTTCATCTCTTATGGTTCAATTCCGATATTTGCAGACCTATTACCCTTTTTCCGGATTCAACTGAAAAATGAGTTTCGCTTTCAGTAATCTGCTTTCTTAAAATGGCTAAACCTCTGGCAGAACTGAATAGTTCCTGATTTGAAATCGTAGTTATTTTGCCCGCTTCATTTTTTTCCAAATCGAGAATTATAGCCGAATCAGTCAAATCCGCATTCTCATTCAGAATAA
>JBAYWA010000071.1:0-7694 GCA_041674325.1 Melioribacteraceae bacterium
AATATCCGATTCCGCCCGGTATAACCTTTACAAGCTGGTCTCTTATTTCAATCACCTTATTTGTTATTGACTCTAGAAAATCTATATCGTGAGAGACAATAATAAGCGTTCCCGTGAATTCCATCAGCGCCCGTTTCAGTATCTCCTTCGATGAAAAATCGAGATGGTTGGTAGGTTCGTCCAGAATTATCAGATTGCTTTTTGTAAGAAGGAGGCGCGCCAGTGCAACCCGGCTTTTCTCCCCGCCGGAGAGTACTTTGACTTTCTTGAAAACATCTTCTCCCGAGAAGAGAAATGATCCAAGAATAGATCTTAATTGTCCCGCGCTCAAGTCGTTATTCATCTCTTCGAGTGAATCGATAAGGTCATCATCGGGATTCAATGCATCTGCCACTTCCTGTTCATAATATGAAACAATAGTGTTGTGGCCGTAAACCAGTTCTCCTGAAGTCGGCTTTAATTTGCCGCCGATGATTTTTGCGAGTGTGGTTTTTCCGGCGCCGTTCGGACCAACGATCGCAATCTTGTCACCCCGTTCGATAAGAAGAGTAACGTTCCGCAAAACCTGCAGGTCGCCGTACGATTTTGAAATATCTTTTAACTCAACCGGAACCACTCCGCTTCTCGGCGGCTCAGGAAATCTTAATTCGATCCGCTTTTCTTCCTCGGCAATTGAAATCGAGTCGAGTTTTTCAAGCTGTTTGATTCTGCTCTGAACCTGCTTCGCTTTTGTCGATTTATAACGGAACCGTTCAATGAACTTTTCAGTTTCCCTGATTTTTTTTTCCTGGGTCTTCTGCTGAGCGCGCAGCTGAATGTCTCTTTCATCTTTGAATTTCAGATATGCGCTGTAATTCCCGGGGAAGAATCCGATCTGCCTGTCGAACACTTCAAGCGTTTTATTTGTTACTCCGTTTATAAAATGCCTGTCGTGGGATACTATAATAAGTGAACCTTTATAATTATAAAGAAAATCTTCCAGCCAGGTCAGCGTATCTAAATCAAGATGATTGGTGGGTTCGTCAAGCAGAATCAGATCATTTTCTGCAAGCAGGATCTGCGCCAGCTGGATTCTCATCTGCCATCCGCCGGAGAATTCGGCTGTATTTCGGTTGAAATCCCGGCTTCGGAATCCCAATCCCTCAAGAACTTTTTCAATTCTTGAATCGGCCGAATAAAAATCGATCTCTTCTTTCTTATGGTGAATTTCTCCCAGTTCTTCAACGAGTTCCGCGCGGTCCTCTTCTGAAAGGGAGGGGGAATTCAGTCCATCTATTATTTCGATCTCGCGCTCATCGAGTGAATGAAGATCGGGAAGCGAAGATTTTACTTCGGCAAAGAGGGTCTGTCCTTTCGATGAAATTAAATCCTGCTGAAGGTATCCTATGCGGATTCCTTTCTGTCTGTATATTTCACCTGATTCCGGTCTTTCTAATCCGTAAAGAAGCTTGAGCAGTGTGGATTTGCCGGTGCCGTTGGATCCCACCAGCGCAATCTTATCATGCTTGCCAATTCTTAAATTTACATTCTCAAAAAGATTTTCACCGGTGAATTGAATCGAAAGATTTTTAATCTCTATCATTATTTGCCAAGAATCCGGAAAGGATTTTCTAATTAACTCTTTATTTTTTAATGACGGCTACTTTTGATGTCTTGACGTTATTCGCCTCTTCATCATACGCTACTATCAGATAAATGCCGGTCGGTACCGAATTTCCGGACGAATCTTTTCCGTCCCAGAATGCTATTTTACCACCCGGGGATTTAAAGTCTCTGATGAGCTCGCCGCTGATTGTAAAAATCCTTATGCTGGTATCTTTAATCAATCCTTCGATTGTTAATGATGCATTTCCGTCACCCGGGACAAAGGGATTAGGATAGACGGAAATCTCACCGAAGCTCTGCTCCGGCTGAATTGATGCCGTCTGCAATGCAGCCAGGCCGTAATCCGTTCCGATATAGACAATTCCATTTTTTGAATCGAACGCAATACTTTTTATATCGTCACTCGGAAGAGGGCTGTTTTTTGTATTATACTGGCCGACTAATTGAATTCCGTCCGAGGAGAGCACGAATATTCCCTGCTGCGTTCCAATCCATTTCTGATCGATCGGATCTACTGCGATACAACTAACTGTTTGATTCCTCAGAGCTGCGCCTAAATTGGTTGTAACTTTGGGTTTTGAGGGATCGGTGATTACGTTTACACCAACATTTGTTCCGATCCATAAATAACCTCTCTGATCTACCGCGAGGGCGGTAATTATATCGCTTTGAAGATTATTTGATGAATTGAGAAATCCCTGCGTATCATCTGTGAGATTATCGAAGGTCTTATTCTCATTGAAATAATATAAGCCGAATCTTCCGGCTACGGTAACGGTAAACCATTTTGTATCGAACTGGTCTATGACAAGTTTATCGACGTTATCGCTTTCGCTCAGCGAGGGATTTGTGAAAGAATAATGAACCATAGTATTATTTTTCTGCAGCACGCTTATCGGTTTTCTTGAAGCTGACTGGGTATTCAATATCCAGAGATTTCCTTTAGAATCCGTTTTGCAATCTGGCACAGCCAGAAAAGAGAGATCCTGTACTATGCCGATCAGCGTGCTGTTTTTTGCGGTGATTGTTTTGATTTCATTATTCTTAATGGCGGCAATCCCGTTCCCCCAATTGCAGAAATAAACGGTAGAATCCGGAGCGGCGTAGACATTGTAATAGTCGTTGGAAGGGAGCACGGGATGTGAAGTTTTACTGTATAACTTCCAATCGGTTCCGTTAAATCTGAAAAATCCCTTACCAGCTCCGTTTTTTCCAGTAGCAATCCAGAGAATACCGGCCGGGTCCACGGAAAGATTTACAAATAAATTTCCTGCCGGACCGTCAGGGTAGATAAAACGGGTACGGCTGTTTTTAAATTCTAGCAGTCCCTGCGATGTTGATACATATACGGTCTGATCCGCCGCCACATTGATTGATGTGAAGATTGCCTGGTTATGCGTAAGTAAAACTGATTCCTGCCCGTTAGCATATTTCAAAATCTGACTGGCATTAACCGCATAAAGTGATGTTCCGGATACTTTCAGATCTAATATTCTGTTCCCCTGAAAAGCGAAAGGGAGCCATGTGTTATTTGTGAATGTGTAAATCCCGTTTGACGTGGCTAAGAGTATTTGACCGTTATACTGGATTACTTTTGTTGCCGATGGAGAAGAATTAGTTGGCAAAAAAGAAAAAATGGAAAAATTGTTCCATGACTCCGGTGCAGAGAGATTTGTAGCTCCTGACTTCTGTACCGCAATTCCGTATTCTGTGACAGCGTAGATCAGGGATGATTTGAATGAGCTTATTATTTTCGACTCTGCTGAAAAATTTCCGAGTTTCAGAAATGAATCTATGAATGAGAAAGTTTTTGCATTTATAATCGATAGTCCGAAATCGTAGGATACAAATACGGAATCTCCCTTGATAAAAATATCGTTGATCTGTTTCAGGGTTTTATTTGACTGAACAATATCGGTTATTTTAATTATCGAGTTATCAGCCGGGTCGAATACGTTTATATATCCCTCTTTAGAGCCGAACCAGACTTTACCCGCATTATCGACTGCTATGGCTGTCAGAATCTGACTGTTCAATCCGTTCGCTTTAGTAACGGAAGAAAATGAACTATCGCCGAATGAAAAATTAAATGCCGCCCCATCCGTAGCAGCCCAAATGCCGCTTGATGTAACGGAAGTACCGTTGATTTTTTTCATATCGGAGTAGATTTTCCACTCTCCCGGAGACTGCGGATATAGGGAACTGAAAAATGCAAAAAGAATCAGGCAGATTTTTACGGCTCGCATGAATTCCTCGATCGATTTTAATAAAGTGTTTGTAAAAGACGCATCGCAAATTTACTGCTTTCAGATTGAACAAAAAGTAGAAAAATTTATCATGTGTCTCTGTATTGGTGAGATAATTTATGGATTGTGTTTCTGAATCATCTTTTTCATTGCATCGAACTGGTTCTGCCCCAAAATATACTTACCTAGATTCTCTTCGTCAAGTTTTTTGCCACCGTGGTAATCAGACCCGCCGGATTCGAGAAGACAGTATTGGTTGACAATCCCGCGGTAAAACTGAACCTGATTTTCACTATGGGACGGATGCACACATTCGATCCCGTCTATTCCTGCCTTTATAAGGCTCAGCAGTAAATTCTCTTTCATATAACCAGGATGGGCTATAAACGATAATCCGCCGGCGTCGCTGATCAATTTTAAAGCGCTCTGTGGAGAGATGTGAATCTTTCTCTCGAAAGCCGGTCCGTAATCACCAATATATTTTTCGAAAGCCTCGTTGTAGTTCTTTATCAGTCCCAGCTCAATCATCGCATAAGCGATATGCGGTCTTCCTATAGCGCAGTTTTGAGCCCGTGCTACAACATCATCCATCGTAATATTAAGTCCAAGATTTCTGAGTTTTTGAACCATTCTCTTTGCGCGGTGCATTCTTTCGTCACGGAAAAAGCTAAGATATTTCAGGAGTTCTTCGTTATCGATATCAATAAAGTATGCCAGCAGATGAATCTCTTTATCGTCCAGGTCGGTACTTATCTCCATTCCCGTAATTATCTCTATCCCGTATTCCTTTGCGCAGGTTCTTGCCTCTTTGATTCCGTTAATGCTGTCGTGATCTGTAATACTGAGAATATTTAGACCCCGGTTATATGCCTTTTTTACCAGTTCAACGGGAGAATATAGTCCGTCCGAATAATTTGTATGTGTGTGAAGGTCAATTTTAAGAGACATGATCAGATGAACATTCCCTTGAATTTTTCGTAATCCAGGATTTTGAGCTTATTGCCCTCCAGCTCAACCAGACCTTTTTTTGCGAATGAATGTAATGTTCTTGAGATTGTTTCGCGGGAAGTTCCTGCCATATTAGCCAGATCCTGCTGAAGCGGTAGTTTATCGATCTCCACTTTACCGTGTTTAATTTTACCTATCTCGTCTGCCAGCTGGAGAATAACCGTCGCCACTTTGCCTTCGGCATCCTTCAGTGAGAGGGCCTTTATTTTCATGTCGGCCGCGCGAAGTCTTTTTGTGAGTTCCTGCAGAAGAGCGATTGAAATTTCCGGATGCTCATGAAGCATGGTCATGAAATCGTTTCGTTGGAGCAGGAAGAGTTCGGTATCTTCTATCGCAATTACGGATGCGGATCTGGATAATCCATCGAGTATCGCCATCTCTCCGAAAAAGTCGCTGTCGCTCAGGATAGTAAGAATCACTTCCCGGCCGTCGTTGCTGGCTCTGGCTACTTTAACTTTCCCGGTCAAGATAACGAAGAGGGCAGTTCCTGATTCCTCCTCCATCAGAATTACGTCATTTTTAACGTAATTCTTACGGATGCCTATCTTCTCGATCTTATTGAGAGTCTCATCAGGCAGTTCGGAGAAAATTGGAACGAATGATAAAAACTCGGTAATTGGCATTTTAATCCTCAACGATTATTAAAACACAATTTAAGAAGAATATTTTACTTATATACTTAAGATAAATTTTTCATATCAAATCAACAATTTTTATAATGAAATATATTTTTAGCTTCATCTAAATTGAAACTTCCCGCACGTTTGTCTATATTAAACAGCAATTTTCAACAAATATGCGTTAAAGGAGCAACAAAATGTCAGTTAAAATAGGTATCAATGGTTTCGGCAGGATTGGCAGACAAATTATCAGCGTATTATCGGACAGAAACCTTCTCGGGAAGGAAGTAGATATTGTTGCGGTAGTTGATGTTAGTACGGATGCAAAATATTTTGCGTATCAGCTAAAATATGATTCGGTTCACGGAAAATTCAAAGGAACAGTTGGCAGCGAAAAAAGCTCACCAACGGTTGAAGCAGATGACATACTCGTGGTTAACGGAGATAAGATCAAATGCATCATGGCGCAGAAAGATCCTTCGCAGCTGCCCTGGAAAGAACTTGGTGTGGATATCGTGATCGAGTCAACCGGTCTCTTCACGGATTCGGAAAAGGCGAAAGGACATATCGCTGCCGGCGCGAAGAAAGTATTAATTTCGGCACCCGGTAAAGGCGATGTAAAAACAATCGTGATGGGCGTTAACGACAATGAATACGATTCCGCTAAACATCCTATCGTTTACAATGCCTCCTGCACTACAAACTGCCTGGCCCCGGTTGTACATGTATTGCTGAAAGAAGGGATTGGAATTGAATCAGGATTAATGACCACGATTCACTCTTATACCGCGACACAAAAGACGGTTGACGGCCCATCCAAAAAAGATTGGAGAGGCGGACGTGCGGCGGCAATAAATATTATTCCTTCAAGCACCGGCGCCGCGAAAGCAGTTGGTGAAGTGCTTCCTCAGACAAAAGGAAAATTAACGGGTATGTCTTTCAGAGTTCCCACTGCCGATGTGTCTGTTGTGGATCTCACTTTCCGCTCCGAAAAAGATACGTCCATACAGGAGATTGACGAATTAATGAAAAAAGCGTCCGAGACATATCTGAAAGGAATTCTCGGTTATTCTAATGAAGAGGTCGTTTCAACAGATTTTATTCACGATGAGAGATCGTCAATCTACGATTCGCTTGCGACCGTAGGAAACAATCTTAAAGGCGAGAAGAGATTTTTCAAAATCGTATCATGGTACGATAATGAATGGGGCTATTCATGCCGCGTCGTTGATTTGCTGATGAAAATGGCCAAGTAAGTCAAATTATATTCCAGCCAAGACGCAGACCATTGAGTTTTGGCTGCGTCTTTTTTTTAGGAATTTGTATCCGCAACGGAGGATTAAAATGAAAAAATTAAGTATTGATAAGGTAGGGCTTAAAGGGAAACGCGTTCTTGTCCGTGTAGATTTCAATGTTCCGCTTGATGAAAATTTAACGATAACGGATGATATAAGAATTACTTCTGCGCTTCCGACAATTAAAAAAATAATTAATGACGGCGGCATATGCATTCTTATGAGCCATCTGGGAAGACCGAAAGGGGGCCCGAATCCGAAATACAGCTTAAAACCGGTAGCAGTTCGTCTGGGCGAACTTCTGGATATGGATGTGAAATTCGCGCAGGACTGCATTGGCGACCAGGTTAAAGCTATAGTTAACTCGATGAATGACGGAGATGTTCTGCTTCTTGAAAATCTGCGATTCCATCCGGAAGAGGAGAAAAACAATCCTGAATTCGCACAGCAGCTGGCCGAACTTGGAGATGTTTATATAAATGATGCTTTCGGCAGCGCGCACAGAGCTCATGCATCAACCGAAGGAGTAACCAAGTTCATAAAGATTTGCGCTTCCGGATACCTTATGCAAAAAGAACTCGATTATCTGGGAGAGGCAGTCGCCAATCCGGTAAGACCCTTTACGGCAATTCTGGGCGGATCAAAGATATCGGGTAAGATTGACGTGATAGAAAATCTCCTTCCGAAAGTGGATAACCTCCTGATTGGAGGAGGAATGGCCTATACATTTTACAAAGCAATGGGTTATGAAATCGGTTCTTCGCTTCTTGAGGAGGAAAAAATAGAACTTGCTAAACAGATGCTTGAAAAATTTAAGACCTCAAAAGCAAAAGTGATTCTTCCTAAAGATAATGTCGTTGCCTCCGAATTTAAGAATGAATCACCCGCTTCTATTGTGAGTTCGGATAAAATTCCCGCGG
>JBAYWA010000072.1:0-7652 GCA_041674325.1 Melioribacteraceae bacterium
TATCAAACAACTGCTCCAGGTTCTGGAAGATATAGTTAAATACAACCCTCCGTTTATAGATATTACCAGTCACGCCGCGGAAGTAATATTCGAAGAAACATCAAGCGGCGGTATGCAGATGAAAATTAAACGTAAACGTCCGGGCACGCTCGGAATCTGCGCGCTCATCCAGAATAAATATAATATCGACGCCGTACCACACGTATTATGTACAGGATTCACACGCGAGGAGACGGAAGATTTTCTCATCGAGCTTCATTATCTTGGAATAGATAATGTGCTGGCAATACGCGGCGACGACAGTGAGTATAAAAAACCTTTAAAGTTCGGAAGAAGCGTTAATGAATATGCGGTTGATCTGATAACCCAGCTTAATTCCATCAACAGCGGAAGGTATCTGGAGGAAGGGCTGTTGGATGCTCAGCCAATGAATTTTTGCATCGGAACCAGCGGCTATCCGGAAAAACATTTTGAAGCTCCCAACCTTACTACCGATATCCGTTATACAAAATCAAAAGTTGAGGCCGGAGCGGCATACATTGTTACGCAGATGTTTTATAATAACGCCTCTTTTTTTGATTATCTTGAATTGTGCAAAAAAGAGGGGATCGATGTCCCGATAATTCCGGGATTGAAAATAATTACCTCTAAAGAGCACGTTAAATCTCTTCCTAAAAATTTTTATATTGATATTCCGCAAGAACTGGCCGGTGAAATTGAGTCGGCTAAACCGGAACACGTTTTAGAGATTGGAGTCAACTGGACTCTCAAACAGGTAGAGGAATTGCTGAACAAAAATGTACCGGCTATTCATTTTTACATTATGCAGAGTTCCGCGCCGATTAAAATGCTGATGGATAAACTAAAAATTTGAGTGTAAAGTAATGATTGGTACTAACGGAAGACTGAAATTTTCTAGTGCGATTCCGCACAAACTGAAATGGGGTGTAGCCGGCTGCGGCAGTTTTGCCGAGAATTCTTTTCTGCCCGCTCTTCAGATGGCCCAGAGAAGCAAACTCGTCTCAGTATTCAGCCATGATCTGAATCGTGCTCAGTCCATAGCCGGTAAATTCGGGGCCCCTAATTCTTTCGACGATTTCGATAAATTTCTTGAGAGCGATATAGAAGCGGTTTATATCTCAAGTGTAAATTCCGATCATTACTGGCAGATACTCAAAGCAGCCAGTGCGGGCAAAAATATTCTTTGCGAACGACCGATGACTATCGACTCTAAGCAGGCGGAAGAGATTGTTAAATTGTGTGAAGAAAAAAATATTTCCCTCGTTATCGATCATCTCCATCGGTTCCATCCGCTGGTTCAAAAAGCCAAGGAATTAATAGACAAACAGATGCTCGGAAAAATCGTATCTGTCTCTGCTTCCTACAATATCGATTATTCTCCTAACCAGAATTTCAGATTTAAAAAAGAATTGAGCGGCGGAGGCGTGCTTCGCGATCTGGGCTCACAGATGATTGATATGCTTAACTATTTTGGAGGCGAGATAACGGAAGTTAAAGCCTTTATGGACAATGTGGTTTATAAAAGCGAGGTGGAGGATTTCGCCTCCGCGATTGTCAAGTTCCAGAAGAGCGGATACGGATATTTCAATATTTCGTATAATACCAAAAAAGCATATAACAGAATTGAAATCCTTGGATATAAAGGTTCAATAGCAATAGAGAATTTCTTCGGGAAAAGAATTCTGGCAACCAAACTGATAATAGACCTTCAAGGGGAAGCAAAAAAAGTATTTAGGAAACGGACAAATAAATTATTATTCCTGATCCGCTCTGTTCAGAAGACTTTTCAGAGGCACCAACCGCCTCTTGTAACCGGAAGTGATGCATTGATGAATATCAGAATAATTGAAGAAATTGAGAGACAATGTCATTACGGAAAGAATTAATCGGCATCTGCCATAAAGTATACGAGAAAGGATTTGTCTCGGCTTACGACGGCAATCTGTCGGCGCGGATTGATGATACAAGAATTTTAATTACCCCTTCCGGTAAAAGCAAAGGTGAACTGATAGAAGATGACCTTCTCGAAATTGATATTAACGGAAAATTGCTGCACGGCACTGGAAAAATTACGACTGAAGTAAAAATTCATCTTGCCGCATATCAGAAAAGAGAGGATGTTAAAGCAGTTGTTCACTGCCACCCCGTTTATGCGTCGGCTTTCTCTGCTGTGGGTGAAGGACTAATGAGGCCGGTTTTTCCTGAAGTCATCTTATCCCTCGGCAAAGTGCCACTATGCAGATACGGAACCCCGTCAACGGATCAACTTCCGGATTCAATGTTGCCTTACATCGATTTCGCGTGGGCTATGCTGCTGGAGAATCATGGGGCGGTGACTTTTGGCAAATGTATAAAGGGTGCCTATTTCAGGATGGAAAAACTTGAATGGGCGGCACATACTATATCTGTTGCAAGAACACTTGGAAGAGAGAAGGCTTTGACGAATCAAAAGTTGAAAGAGCTATATTCTATAGCTGAAGAAGTATACGGTATAAGGATCGATAAAAGAAATCGTTTCGATTATTAATCCTAAAATTGAAAACAAAAAAATTGAGATAAAATATGCCCAATGATAAGATATCGGTCGCTCTGCTGGTTGGCGGTACATCGCCGGAAAGAGAGGTTTCCAAAAACAGCGGAAAATCAATTTATAATGCTCTGAAAACTCTAGGCTATAAGGTAAAAGTCATCGATCCGGCATTCGGATTGAACCAGCCCAAGGATGTTGAAAAAATATTCGATGTGAAAGATTATACTGAACGTTCAAACAGAAATTTTGTTGAAGCAATTAATTCCACACTGTTCGATGAAGTCGATGTCGCGTTTATTGGTCTCCATGGAAAATGGGGCGAAGACGGAGCTATTCAATCTCTTCTGGAATTAAGAGGAATCAGATATACAGGATCGAAAGTTCTGGCCAGCTCTCTCGCGATGGACAAATGCATGTCTAAAGTCATGTTTCAGCATTTTGACGTGAACACACCAAGATGGTTCGTAATTAATAAAAATGAGACTGATTATGCTCTCATTAAAACGAAAATTAAAAAATTTTTCGGCTATCCGTGTGTTATCAAACCCAACGATGAGGGATCTACTATAGGTCTTACTATCTGCCGGGGTGATGTTGAAGTTATTGGTGCTGTCGAAAAAGCGCGCGAGTTTTCTAGAAAAGTGCTCGTCGAGGAATACATTCCCGGCCACGAACTTACGGTTGCGGTAATAGGTCAGCAGGCATTGCCAGTTTTAGAGATTAAACCTAAAAGCGGATTCTACGATTACGAGAATAAATACACTTCCGGAAGAACAGATTATATAGTCCCCGCAGAAATCCCGTCTAAAATTTCAGAGCACCTGCAGCATCAGGCTCTGCTTGCTTTCAATTCCGTGGGCTGCGAAAGTTATGCCCGAGTCGATTTCAGGGTGACTAACGATTTTAAATCGTACTGCCTGGAGGTAAATACTTTACCCGGTATGACGGATACGTCTTTAGTTCCCAAAATGGCGAAAGCTGCGGGAATCGGTTTTGAGGAACTAATCGATAGAATCATTAAAAATTCAATTTCGTAATGACTCTCAATAGAAAAATTCTTTTTAGAATCATCTCAATTTTAGGTATAGCCGTAATTCTTTTATTCCTGTTCTTCAATGAAAACGGCATTCTGAAATATCTGAAGCTCAAAAATGAAGTTAAAAAACTCAATGAGGAAATATTAAAAGCAGAAGAAAGACTTAGAGCGTTGGATTCCGAGATCGATTCGCTTAGCTTCAGCAGAGCAAAGAAAGAAAAAGTTGCGCGGGAAAAATTCAATATGATGAAGAAAAGCGAAAGAGCTTTTAAGATTGAAGAGAAATAAATCTGATGGTAAAAGATAAAAATAAATTTCCCGTCGTCCCGTTAGCAGAGAGATGCAGGCCAAAAACTTTAGATGAATTCCAGGGTCAGGAAAAATTAGTCGGTATCGGAAAGCCGCTCCGATCTATGATCGATTCCGATATGCTCAGTTCTATTATCTTATGGGGTCCGCCCGGTACGGGTAAAACAACACTCGCCAGAATAATTTCGGAAACTACCAATTGCGACTTCCACCAGATTAACGCCGTATCTTCCGGAGTTAAAGAGATGAGGCAGATAATTGAACTCGCCAAACTAAATCTGGAAATTCATAAACGCACAATTCTTTTTATAGATGAGATTCATAGATTTAATAAAGCCCAGCAGGATGCCCTTCTCTCTTCGGTTGAGAGCGGCCAGATCATCCTTATTGGCGCGACTACAGAAAATCCTTCTTTCGAGGTAATACCAGCCCTTCGTTCCAGAGTAAGAATCTTTGTCCTGAAAGAGTTATCTAAAATTGATCTTCAGAATATCCTGAATTTTGCTCTGTCAAGGGATGAGTTTCTTAAGTCTCAGAAGATCACGTCCCTTGATTCCGATTTTTTACTTTTTGCCTCGGGTGGTGATGCCAGAATTCTGCTAAATATTCTGGAAGCCGCGGTAATTCAGGAATTGGAGAAGGATGAGATAAAAATCACAAAAGAAATAATTGAAAATGTGATTCAGAGGAAAAATATTTTATACGATAAGGGGGGAGAGGAACATTATAATATTATCTCCGCGTTCATCAAATCCATCCGCGGTTCGGATCCGGATGCGGCGGTATATTGGATGGCCAGAATGCTCGAAGGGGGGGAAGATCCATTATTCATTGCCCGCAGAATGGTGATCCTGGCCTCAGAAGATATTGGAAATGCCTCACCTAACGCACTGCTCCTGGCCGAATCGGCATTTAATGCCGTACACAAAATCGGAATGCCGGAAGCCAGAATAATTCTGTCGCAGTGCGCCACATATCTGGCTTCGTCGCCGAAGAGTAATGCGTCATACATGGCAATTGATAATGCAATAAACGACGCCAAAAATTTTCCTCAATACCAGGTGCCCATAAATCTGAGAAACGCGCCTACAAAGCTGATGAAGGAACTGGGTTACGGTAAAGAATATAAATATCCGCACGAGTACCAGAATAATTTTGTGGAGACAAACTATCTTCCAGAGGAGTTGAAAAACAAACAGTATTATATTCCGTCGGAAAATGGAAATGAGAAAGGGATTAAAGAGAGATTAAAAGCACTGTGGAAAACAAGTAAAAAGTATTAACACCGAGTGAACATCTTTCCCGGCAGCTGCTTCACCAGCCCTTTAAATTCGAGTGTCAACAGATTTACCAGACAATCTGATGTACTCATTGATGCTATGGTAGCAATTTCATCTATCTGCTTCGGGTCATAATCAAGAATATTAATTAACTTCTCCTCGAATAAATTCAATTCCACTGATGGTTTCGGAATGTTTTTCCCGATCTCCGGTTTTAATTTTAATTGAAGTTCAACAAGAATATCATCTGTTGTAGTAACTAACTTTGCTTCGCCTCTCTGTATAAGCCTGTTCGGTCCCTCACCCTGAAGTGTATTTAGATTTCCGGGAATTGCGAAAATCTCTCTGTTCTGATCCAGGGCATATGCCGCTGTCTGCATCGCACCTCCGTTAATCTTGGTTTCTATTACCAGTGTCCCGAGTGAGATGCCGGATATTATTCTGTTTCTTCTGGGAAAGTTTTGCGCATCGGGTTTTGTCCCAAGCTCAAACTCTGATATAATCATTCCTCCTTCGGCAATCCTCTGGAATAGCTTTCTATTCTCCGGCGGATATACAACATCGAGTCCGCTTCCGATAACTGCAATCGTTCTTCCGCCTGCTTTCAGTGCGGAATCGTGTGCTGTTGAATCAATGCCGCGCGCCAGTCCGCTTACGATCGTTATATTTTTTCCCGTCAATTCCGCGGAGAATCTTTCGGCCATATTTTTTCCGTAAGATGTTGGCTGGCGGGTCCCCACCACGGCAACAGAATATTTATCATTCGGACTTGAATTACCCATTGTATAAAGAATAACTGGAGGAAAATATATCTTCTTCAGAAGTTCAGGGTAATCTTCGTCCCAAAAGGTAATCAGCTTTCCCCCTAGTTTTTGCAGCATCTCAAGTTCACGCTCCAGATCCCCGCCGATTTTTTTTAATTCATTTTTGGATGAATGGATTTTACCGCCGAGAATAGAACTGATTCCCTCAACCTGAATGAGGCTCTCGTACCGTGCGTTAATTATTGATTCGAAATCATGGAATTGTGCAAGAAGAGAAAATATTTTATGAGGGCCTATCCCCTCAATATTGAGTAGAAGTTTGAGAATTGATAATGTTTCAAACTTTAAATTTGACAAGGTTTTATGAATCGAATTTAATTTTCGGTTAATTCGATATTGTCTACAATAGCAATAATCATAGTATTTACGGGAGCATTCGAATGTCCCAGTATCTGCTGAACAGCATCCCCTTCTTGAACAACCAGGACTTTATCCCCGATTCCTGCATCAACAAGATCAAGAGCTATAAGGTCTCTCTCTCCAATAAAATTCGAATTGTAATCTATTTCATGAACCAGCAATAGTTTGTGTCCGACCAGAAATTTATTTTTTGGAGTCGAGACTACATTGCCTTTAATCTTTGCCAGGAACATTTAATTTCTGTTTAATTTTTGATGGAATTTTGAAAAAGATAGTCACCGGAATTAGTACCAGATATACAATCAGTAGTATCACTGGCGAGACAGACATAGACATTGTACTATCCCAGGATCCATCCATCATGAGGTAGTATCCGATAACTAATACTATCATACTCAGGATAAGAAAGATGTAATTGGGGGTTTCCCAATAATCCCTAAAGTGACTTTTTTCTGTTTTTTTCGGTTCTTTCAAGCCTTTGACAATTTTGGACATTTGCCCTCTGAATAATTTAACTTTTGTCTGGAAATATAGATGAAGCATCAATCCCTGTCAAGCTATTTAGCGAATCACAAACAGTTTAAATAGGGCAAATATTGTCATATAGAAGGATTCCTTGGAGAACAAATATGGTAAGAATGCCTCAAAAGGGCCTTTCAGGGGAAGAATCCGGCTCTGTGTATCAAATAATTTTGATATTTTGTAAAAAAAATATTTGCATTGGTCCAAAAGATGCGCTACATTTACAGCCCGTTTCGAAAGAAATGTTGTCAAATAAGATTTTTTGAAAATTCTAAAAAAAATCTTGACAAAAGAAAAAAATAAGCATAAGTTTGACATCTACGATTTAATTAAGTTCTTTGATAGAGTGAGTGACTAAAGAAATTCTTTAGTAGTTTAGCTTTGTTGATTCAAAATTTTTACAAACTCTACAACGGAGAGTTTGATCCTGGCTCAGGACGAACGCTGGCGGCGTGCCTAACACATGCAAGTCTACGAGAATGAGGTAGCAATATCTCTAGTAAAGTGGCGCAAGGGTGAGTAATATGTAAGTAATTTGCCCATGGGATTGGAATAACTTCGAGAAATCGGCGCTAATACCAAATAATGCAGCGGCATCACATGATGATGTTGTTAAAGTTGCAGCAATGTAACGCCTATGGATAAGCTTGCAGCTGATTAGCTAGTTGGTAGGGTAATAGCCTACCAAGGCTACGATCAGTAGCTGGTCTGAGAGGATGATCAGCCACACTGGAACTGAGACACGGTCCAGACTCCTACGGGAGGCAGCA
>JBAYWA010000073.1:0-7540 GCA_041674325.1 Melioribacteraceae bacterium
AATCATTGCCCGATCTATTTTATCTTCGCTAATTCAGCGATAATACTTTTAAGAAGCCTGTAGAATTTTTCCACATCCGGAATTTTTACACGCTCGTCGGGCGAATGCGCTCCTTCGATGGTAGGTCCAAATGACACCATATCCATCCCCGGGTATTTGGCGGCAAGTATTCCGCATTCCAACCCGGCGTGAACCGCTTTGATTTCAGCGTCTCTTGAGAAGAGATCGCTGAAAACTTTTTTCGATATTTTCAGAACCTTTGAATCCATATCCGGCTGCCAGCCAGGATAACCGTCCCCCACTTTTGTCTCGGCCGAACTCAATTCAAATACTGCCCGGACCTGGCTTGCGATATTTCTTTTTGAACTTTCAATTGAACTTCTCTGACTTGTTCCGATCTTGAGTTCATCGTCTTCGGTAACTACCGTAGCAAGATTTGTGGAAGTTTCCACGAGTCCTGGAATCTCCCGGCTCATACTTACAACACCGTGCGGCATTGCAAGGAGAACATTCACTATTTTTTCCGAGAAAGAATCCGAATAGACCCTGCTAATCTCCGGGTCTGAAGAATCTTTTTTCTCAAACGTAATCTTCGAATTCTTTTCAGTCTTGCTGAATTCTATAAGAGATTCAAGAGAGTATTCGTTGATAATTTCTCTGGCTTTCGATTCGGATGCCTCATTAATAAAGACCACCGCCTCAGCCTCACGAGGAATTGCGTTTCTTTTGGATCCGCCGCTTATAAATCCTATTTTCGGATCCAGCGGAGACAAACGGTTCAGCAGAATAGCAAGAAGTTTAATAGCATTAGCTCTTCCGTCGGCTATATTAATTCCTGAATGGCCGCCGAGTAGTCCGGAGATTGCTATAACGAAGGGCTGATAACCTCCCGGTATTTTATCATATTCAATGCGGTATTCTCCGGCAGTATCCATCCCTCCCGCGCAGCCTACATAAAAAGCGCCGTCTTCTTCCGTATCAAGATTCAGTAATATATTTCCTGTTACAAACCCTTTCTTAAGATTATTCGCGCCGGTAAGGCCTGTCTCTTCATCAACCGTAAAAAGCAGTTCAATTGGACCGTGGTCAAAATCGTCGTCGGTTGCAATTGCCAGGGCGGCAGCGGCGCCTATTCCGTTATCGGCACCCAAAGTTGTACCCTCGGCTTTTATCCATTCTCCGTCACGCACAAGAACAATGGGATCATTCAGGAAATCGTGTTCGGTATTCTTATTTTTTTCACAGACCATATCCACATGACTCTGAAGAATCACCGTCGGGGATTTTTCGAATCCCGGTTTAGGCGGGATCTGCATAACAATGTTGCCGCATTCATCCTCTTTCATCGACAAATTATGCTGACCGGCAAAATTCCGCAGATACAGGCGAATCCGTTCTTCACTCTTAGATGGGCGCGGCACCTGACTGATTTCGAAGAACCGTCTCCATAATACTGAAGGAATTAATCCTTCGACTACTGATGATGACATTTAAACTCCATAAATTTTTATATGATCCACAATTCCAAAAAATACCGAGAGATCTTAACTGTGCCGGATATTTAATATATCCCCGTCTTTAACTATGTACTCTTTTCCCTCAAGACGCCAGCTGCCTGCTTCCTTACACTTATTAAAGGATCCGTATTTTATAAAATCGTCGTAGTGCACCACCTCCGCCCTTATGAAGCGGTTGAAAAAATCCGTATGGATAACACCCGCGGCCTGCTGCGCTGTATAATTTTTCTTTATTGTCCAGGCGCGGCATTCATCTTCTCCAACCGTAAAAAATGAATGAAGACCTAGCATATTGTAAGATGTGCGAAGTATTTTGCTTAAAGCGGATTCCTGAATTCCGTAATCCTGCATAAATGTTGACCTGTCCTCCTCGCTCATCTGAGAGAGCTCCAGCTCTATCTTGGCAAAGAAAGGAAGAATTGTGGCGCTGGCCTTCTGAAGTTTCTTTTTAAGCTGCTCAATTTCAGCATCAATATTTGAGATAGAATTTTCATCGTAGTTGACCGCAATAGCAAGCTGTTTAATAGTAAGAAGCTGATATCCCGCCAGAATCTTTGATTCATTTTCGTCAATTTGGAGAGTTCTGAGCGGCAACTCTTTTTCACAATGAGCCAGGCATTTTTCGATGAGGGGCAATTCGCGTTTTAATTTTTCATCTTTCGATTTTTGGACTTCTCTCTTCAATTTTTCCAGGCGTGTTTCAAGGAACGCCAGATCGGCAAGCAGGAATTCAACTTCGAGAAACTCGATATCTCTGAGGGGATCAATTGAATTCATCGGATGGGCCACGGAGTCATCCCTAAAACCGCGTATGATATAAAAGAGAGCATCATTATTTCGGACGCCGGTTAAAAACCCCGATGTAATTTTCACTTTATTATCATCGGACATTTTCAGTCCGGGAAGATCAAACACCTCAATTGTAGCATTAACATGTTTTTTGGGATTAAATATTTTTGAGAGCTGGTTCAGCCGCTCGTCCGGCACTTTAACAACTTCTATAGACGCTTCTTCTTTCTGAGCCTGTCCGGAGGCAGAGCCGTTACCGGACAATGTATTAAAAAGAGTTGTCTTTCCCGAGAACTGAAGTCCGACAAGACCAATTTGCATTTTTTATTCCGAAATTTTTGAGTAACTGTTTAGCTCAAATATAACCAATTTTTGATGTAAATCTTTTAATAGAATAACAAAGAGATAAAATGTATTATCTATGAAACAATCTGAGTATGCAGGGAAATCTCTTCCAGAACTGAACTGACTTTGAGACAGGAGTTTAATTCACCGTTGAACACAACGGCTTTCCCTTTCACATGGGCTTCGAAAGCAAACGCTCGCGCCGCTTCATAACCACATTTTACAGCTTTTATGATCTGATTAATCACGTCGTCGAATGAGTGCCATTCATCGTTGAAAAGAACCACTTTATAAGGCAACCCGATAGAGACTTCGACATCATTTTCCTGTTCGGTAATGCCGGATGTTTTTTCTTCGTTCATAATCCCGTCGTTTTTCACTTCAAATTATAAAATTGCGGTGCAAAAATAAATTTTATTTATATTTGCCGGAGTAAAGAGGTAAGACCTTATTCTGATCATCAATTTTTAAAATGGAGGATAAATGAATATTGCCGTTTGCGTAAGTCACGTCCCCGATACAGCTGCGAAGATCAACATCGGGAGCGACGGTACAAGCATAGACCAGACTGGAGTAACGTTCGTCGTAAATCCATATGACGAATTTGCAATAGAAGAAGCATTAAAAACAAAGGAAAAATTCGGCGGTGAAACGGTGGCAATTAGTTTAGGCGGCGATATAAATAAGGAAACGCTGCGCAAATCGCTAGCAATGGGAATTGATAATGCCGTGTTGTTAAAAGACGGAGCATACAGGGATTCTCTCTCTGTGGCAAAAGCCCTTGCGGAAGAAATTAAGTTTCAGGGGGCGGAAATTGTATTTTTCGGCAAACAATCGGTAGATTTCGATAATTCGGTAGTAGGACAGCTAACCTCTGAATTACTCGGTTATAATTGCATCACTGTCGCCGTGAGCTTTAATCTTGAAGGTGATAAAGTTATTTGTGAACGCGAAATTGAGGGTGGTAAAGAAGTCGTCGAAACAACTCTTCCTGTAGTAATAACCGCTCAAAAAGGATTGAACGAACCACGGTATGCCTCGTTAAAAGGGATTATGGCCGCCAAGAAGAAAGAGATTACGGAAAAAACACCGGCGCCGGCATCTAATTATGTAGAAATAGTAAGCTTGAAAAAACCTGCTGCAAAACAGGCGGGTAAAATAATCGGTACCGATTCAAGTGCGGTTCCGGAACTGGTTCGTTTATTAAGAGAAGAAGCTAAAGTAATCTAAGGAAAAAATCATGGCAAATAAATTTTTAGTTTTCATTGAACAGAGAAACGGGATAATAAAAAAATCGTCACTTCAAGCCGCTAATACTGCTGCGGATATTTCAGCTAAACTTTCAGGATCAATAGAAGCAATCACAGTAGGCAATGATATTGAGAATCTTGAAAAGATTGGCGCTTATGGTGTCGGTAAAATCTCACATTTTAAGAGCGCCGAGCTGGCGAATTACTCTCCGAGCGCTTACACAGAGATAGTCTCGAAATTTGCATCTGAAAATGGATTTGATATAATCTTTTTCGGGGCAACTTCAATGGGCAGGGATCTTGCGCCGCGCGTCTCAGTGAAGATCGATGCAGGACTGGCCGTTGACTGCATCGCCCTAAAGGTTGAAGGGGACAATATAATTGCTACACGGCCCGTTTATGCCGGTAAAGCCTTAATGGAGATCAAAATTACATCACCCAAAAAAGTATTCGCACTCAGACCAAACGTTTTCAGCATCGGAACGCTCTCAGGAGAAGGGGCTGAGATCTCGCAGATTATTGTTGATAAGGCAAATTTAAAAGTAAAAGTTACCGAGATAAAAAAATCAGAAGGCAAACTCGATGTGGCCGAAGCTGAAATTATAGTCTCGGGCGGAAGAGGCATGAAAGGTCCGGAGCATTTCCATCTTGTTGAGGAACTTGCCGAAGTACTTGGCGCCGCATCCGGAGCATCGAGGGCCGTAGTAGATGCCGGCTGGCGTCCGCACGGCGAACAGGTTGGACAGACGGGTAAAACGGTATCTCCGAATTTATATGTAGCGTTGGGAATTTCAGGCGCGATTCAACATCTGGCGGGAATGCGTTCATCGAAGTATATTGTAGCCGTAAATAAGGATAAAGACGCACCCATTTTTCAGATTGCCGATTACGGGATAGTTGGGGATATATTTGAAGTAGTACCGGCACTCATAAACGAGATCAAGAAAATTAAATCATAGAAGGATTGTGTGAATAAAGTTCAGGTTGAAATACTGGGATTGTCGGCAAGTCCATCTGCAGGCGGCGCGTATGCCCTATTATTAAAAGAGATTTACGGCATACGCCGCCTCCCAATTATTATTGGACAATTCGAAGCTCAATCAATAGCGCTGGAGATGGAAGGTATAAAACCTCCCCGCCCGCTGACCCACGATCTTCTCAAAAATGTAATTGATAATCTAGGGGGATCGATTTCCGAAATCATAATTGATGAACTCAAGGAAAACACATTTTACGCAAAGATAAAACTTGAGATCTCTTCAATGAGTAATGAAATTGACGCGCGCCCGAGCGATGCGATCGCCCTGGCTGTCCGTACCGGCAGTCCTTTATTTGTCTCCGAAGAAGTTATGAAAATTGCCGCATTTGTACCGTCAAGCGAAGATTCAGAAGAAGATTTTCAGGGGAGCGCCGATGAGAAAGACCCGGAACGGAGTGCGCCGAAGAAGAACATTTCCGAGACCCGGCTTGCCCAGCTTCAGAATCAGCTGAGAGAAGCTATAGAAAAGGAGGATTATGAGAGAGCGGCTAAATTGCGCGACGAGATTACAAAATTAGGCGGAAATTCAAACTGATTTTAATTAAAAACAGATTTGCCGATCTCACATTCCAGACATTGACTTCTTGAGCAAAAAGTCCTGAAAAGTTCTATCATACCCTGCGATAAAACCGCGCTGTGTACAAGTCCTGCCATATTTAACGACTGTGCCACTTCCAAAGTCAACTGATTATCCGATCTTTCCTCATATGCGTTGTAAAGCTTCATCAACTTTTTAACCGCTTCTTTTTTTTCGAACATATCAAAATAGACTGCAAAGAATGGAAGCACCACATTTACAACAATTTCGTCCGCCCGGCTCACTCCCACAAAATATTTTATCTCCGAATTTGAAGTCTGATCGAGAACATAGTGATTTTTCCAGAATCCTTCCGCTTTAATTATAAATGTGGAACGGAGAGACTTAATAAGGACTTCAAAATTGTGTATTTCGGTAATTTTTTTTGCAACTGCGGGTATCAGATTCTTATGAAGCAATCCCGCAAGCAGGCGGGCACCGCCGGCTATCCTAACAGTCGGGAAATTCTGAGGGCGCAATCTGAAAAAATGCCAGCTCGCCGTCTCGAAATATTTACCGTCGTAAAAAGGACGTATCGAATTCCAGTGGAGCGATATTTTTTCAAGATATTTCCTGGAAACTGATTCGGTTGTATGTACCGGGTCATTCATTAATCCGCTGATAAACAATAAAGCCGCCTCATATTTTTCAACGATGACGCCGTCATTCTCTATTTTACCCAGGAAATTAACATTTGCGGCTCTGGCTAGATGAAGCATCTGCAATTTATTTTTTGAATATCCCAGAGCCTCAAAAATCAGCTCATAAAATAATTGCTGCCATATCTCCTTCGATGTGAAATCGGAGTGATTGAATTTTCTCTCAAGAAACCGGGCAGAAAGGTCGTAAGAGATGACAGGCTCCTTGATATCGAGTTCTCTAATAAACTGCAATTCTTTCAGGCGCGCGTGTATCTTTTTGCATTTTTTCTCGAACCTTAAATTACCAAGCTCCCTCAGATATTTTTCTTTTGCTTCTTCGCTTACTTTTTGGATTAACCCGCTGCATTTCACATTCGACGAGGAATCCATCTTCTCATCGGCGGAATCGTTTTTCAGCGATTCCAGTTTTTTCTCCTCTATAAATTGAGAAAGGCAGATAGAGGTTATTTTTCTTCCGTCGCGTGTATATACATATCCGTAATTATTCTGATTGATGAGAGTAGCGTGCAGAACCACCTTGGAATACTTGCTGTCTATATTGTGTCCGTGAGTTTTCCAGTCATTATAATTTCTGTCTATCTCAATATCGCCGGCATATGTAAAATTTCCGATTCTGATTCGAGCGTTTTTAAAGTCGGGTCCGTCGGTTTCTTCGTTGTATACGCCGGCATCAAGAATTTTAATTTCTTCTCCGGTCAGGGTTTTCAGAGGGGATTTATAGCTTTGCCGTTTCCATATTTCATGCAAAGCTACTTCACGGATCGCTGAATTTTTATCGTTCATCTCAATGCTGAGAAGTGTAATAATCCCAATTTGCGGGTAACGGGTATATATCTTTGAGAGAATTTAATACAATGAGATACTAAATGCCATAAGTTTGTTTACGAGCGTGAATCCCCGCTTAAAGAAGAATGTATTGCCGTATTGTATTCTCTGATCTTATTATTAACCGATCTTCCAAATTCCGGGGAATCATCCGTATAAATAAGCGCCCGGCTTATATTGATTATGAAATTTAAATTTGACCTGCCGGAGAATGTTTTAACCACATCTTCTAGACTTCCTCCCTGTGCGCCGACACCCGGGAGAAGAACCGGCAAATTCCGGAATTCATCAATATTGCGGATTAATTCATCAATATTTGTTGCTCCGAAAACTAATCCGCAATTGTTGTTGGCATTCCACTCAACAGCTTTTTCTATCACTCTCTGATAAAGATATTTACCGTTTTCGAGTTTAAGTTTTTCGAAATCCGCCGAACCGCTGTTGGATGTTAAAGCCAGTATGAAGTTAAGTTTTTCTTTGTACTCAAGGAACGGTTTTACCGAATCGTATCCCATATAGGGATGAAGCGTAATCGC
>JBAYWA010000074.1:0-7471 GCA_041674325.1 Melioribacteraceae bacterium
TCGGTCCGTGTAACCAATGACTTTATGCTGGCTGTTATCAGCGACGGCAATTGGAATCTGTATTGGAGGACGGAGAAGAAAAAAGCTAAAAAAGAGGGACGCGCTCCAAAACCTTCTAAAACTCTGCATGCAAAAGACCTCTGGGATGATATTGCATACGCCGCATGGTCAAGCGCGGATCCGGGACTTCAATATGATACAACCATTAATGAATGGCATACCTGTCTCGGCGACGGTACTATAAGAGCTTCCAATCCGTGCAGTGAATATATGTTTCTGGACGACACGGCATGCAATCTTGCCTCCCTTAATCTTGTAAAATTTTATGATGATGATACCCAGCAATTCAATATCGAAGCGTACCGCCACGCTACAAGGTTGTGGACTGTAGTTTTGGAGATAAGCGTTCTTATGGCTCAGTATCCGAGTAAAGAGATCGCACAAAAGAGTTACGAATACAGAACCCTCGGACTCGGTTATGCTAATCTCGGCTCCCTGCTTATGCGTCAGGGAATTCCGTACGAAAGTAAGGAAGCTTATTCAATCTGTGGTGCTTTGACGGCGGTAATGCATATGCGTTCGTACGCCACATCTTCAGAGATGGCCAGAGAACTTGGTCCTTTCCCGCGTTATAACGATAATTCGGAGCATATGCTGAGGGTTATACGAAACCATAAGCGCGCAGCTTATAATGTTCCCAAAGAGGAGTATGAAGGTTTATCAATCTATCCGATTGGAATTAATCCGGAATTCTGTCCCTCCGATCTACTTAAAGCCGCACGCGAGGATGCCGATATTGCTCTGGAACTTGGAGAAAAATATGGTTTCCGTAACGCACAGGTTACAGTGATTGCCCCCACCGGTACGATTGGCCTTGTGATGGATTGCGATACGACCGGAATTGAACCCGATTTTGCTCTTGTAAAATTTAAAAAGCTTGCCGGCGGCGGATATTTTAAAATTATTAATCAATCGATTCCGCCTGCACTGAAAAGATTAGGATATAATGAAGATCAGAGCCGGGAAATAATTAAATACGCAAAAGGAGCCGGCACACTTATCGGATGTCCGCACATTAATAACGAGTCGTTAAAAGTGAGGGGCTTTAATGATGAGGTACTGAATAAACTTGAAACTATTCTCCCTGCGGTTTTTGAACTCAGTTTTGCTTTTAACAAATACACTCTCGGCGAAAAATTTCTGAAAAACAATCTGGGCTTTACTGATGAACAGATAAATGATTTTAATTTTGATGTTCTTACCGAACTTGGATTCTCCAAGGAAGAAATTGCCTCTGCCAATGATTATGTATGCGGTACAATGACAGTCGAGGGCGCTCCTTTTCTTAAGCATGAACATTACCCGGTGTTCGATTGTGCAAATAAATGCGGCAAGAAGGGATCCCGTTATATTAAAGCCGATGCGCATATCTTTATGATGGCGGCCGCCCAGCCCTTCATTTCTGGCGCTATCTCCAAAACAATCAATCTCCCTAACAATGCTTCGATTGACGATATTAAATATGCATACCTCCAGTCGTGGAAACTGGGAACGAAAGCCAACGCTCTTTACCGCGACGGATCAAAACTTTCTCAACCATTGAATACGATGACGGATGAAGAAGTTGAGGATCTGATGGAGAAAAAAGAGGAAAATGATATTGTTAAAATAGCAGAAAGAATTATCCACAGGTACATTGCAAAACGAAGAAGATTGCCTGACCGGAGAACGGGATATACACAAAAGGTAAAGATAAACGGACAGACGGTATACGTCAGAACGGGAGAATATGAAAATGGCCAGATTGGTGAGGTCTTTATAGACATGCACAAGGAAGGCGCGGCGTTCAGAAGCCTTCTGAATTGTTTCGCGATCTCCATTTCACTCGGATTGCAGCATGGCGTTCCCTTGGAAGAATTTGTAGACGCTTTTGTCTTCACGCGATTTGAACCGAGCGGAGTGGTAACAGGTCACAGCAGGATAAAAATGGCGACCTCGGTTATTGATTATATCTTCAGAGAGTTAGCAGTAACATATCTTGGCAGAAATGATCTCTCCCATGTTGAGGAAACCGAGATTATAAAAAAGATAGATCATCGCTCGGTCGTAGAGCCTGATTTTGAAAGCGAGGAGATAATAAGCGAAAGAATGATTGAACTTGACAGTTCCAAAGAGCTGGTTGAACGGTCGTTTGGAGATTCCCTTAGAGACCAGAAAGTTAAGGCAATTACACTTCATCAGAGCGTGATGAAAGCCCGTGAGAGGGGATATACGGGTGATATCTGCCCCGAGTGCCAGAGTATGACAATGGTGCGCAACGGGACCTGTCTGAAGTGCACTACATGCGGTTCCACTACGGGCTGCAGTTAATCAGATAAACAGCTTGATTTGGTTTATTGAAAAAGGGACTTATGCATAGTCCCTTTTTCATTATATTTAGAGAGCAGAATCGTTGACTTTTATAACTCAATAGGATACATTTTCACCCTAATTTTTAAAGATGATTTCAGAAAATCTTAAAAAAATTGAAGCCGAGATTAACGAAACCTGCTTAAAAAGCGGCAGGAATCGCGCTGAAATTAAATTGATTGCTGTAAGTAAAACCCAGCCTCTCCAACAGATTGGTCAGATCCTGGAGTGCGGTGTTAAAAATCTGGGGGAGAACAAAGCCCAGGAATTGAGGGATAAATCGGAGCTGATTTCCGGTAACTTCCACTTGCATTTTATTGGGCATCTCCAGACTAATAAAGTCAAATATATTATTAAAGCGGCTGACTATATCCACACAGTTGACTCAGTCAAATTGGCTGAAGAGATCAGCCGGAGATGCAGACAGATTGATAAGAAACAGACTATTCTGATTGAGATCAAAACTTCGGATGAAGTTTCAAAGTCCGGCCTTCAGAGTGAAGATGAGATTTATAAACTGGTAGAATATTGCAGAAATGATCCAAACCTGAATCTTGTTGGATTGATGACAATGGCAGCTTTGACCGATGAAGAGAGAGTGGTCCGGGATTGTTTCATAAATCTCAGAAGACTTAAAGAGAAGATAGTTAGTAACGGTTTTCAGTTGTCTGAATTATCTATGGGAATGACCAACGATTTCAAAATCGCCATTCAGGAGGGAGCAACTATGCTGAGGATTGGTACTGCTATCTTTGGTGAAAAAAATAAAAATTAATCTGGTTAAAAATGAAGTTTACTCCATTTGGAATTAAGAGTCAGGAATTCAACAGGACTGTCCGAGGTTTTGACAGGGATGAAGTAAAAGTCTTTCTGGAAAGACTGGCAGACGAATTCGAAAAACTTCAAAACGAGAATGAAAAACTTAAAGCCGAACTCGAAAAACAGGAAGACCAGCTTAAGGAATTTAAACGGATAGAAAAAAGCCTTCAGCAGGCGATGCTCAATCAGACTGAATCGACCAGTAAAACGGTAGAGTCCGCGAAAAAACAGACAGCCCTGATGATCAAGGAAGCGGAGCTGAAATCGTTGCAGATAGTGGAAAACGCAAAGGAAAAAGCCAATTCACTGCGCGATTCTCTTCTCAGATTGCGTGAAGAGAAAAAACTGCTTGTGGCAAGGATTAAAGCAATGATAGATTCACAATCCAGTTTTCTTGAGATGAATATGCAGAACATTGAGACGCAGCCCAAAAAGAAGATTGCCTCCAAACAGGAAGTTAATTCCGATGAACAGGCTGAAATAAATATTGATGATATACTGGAGAAATTATTATGAGCGTCCTTTCCGGAATGATTGCTGAAACACTCGAGGTAATCCGCGCTAAAACGAAGAAGAATTATGAAATTGGAATTATACTTGGAACAGGTCTCGGCGGTCTGGTAAATGAAATATCAATAGAACATGAAATCGAATATGCAGAATTGCCAAATTTCCCGTTATCAACGGTTGAGTCTCATCAGGGCAAATTGATATTTGGAAAAATCGGCGGCAAAGATGTTGTTGCAATGCAGGGGAGATTTCATTATTACGAAGGGTATACGATGCAGCAGATTACTTATCCCGTAAGAGTAATGAAACTTCTGGGTGTTAAATCCCTGCTTGTTTCGAATGCGTGCGGCGGGATGAATCCCATCTATCAGCGGGGTGATATAATGCTTATCGCAGATCATATCAATCTGCTCGGGGATAATCCTCTAATTGGAAAGAACGAAGATGATTTGGGACCGCGTTTTCCTGATATGAGTGAGCCTTATAATCTGGAACTCATTAAGATTGCCGAAGAAGCGGCACTGGAGAATAAAATTAAAGTTCAGAAAGGTGTTTATGTGGCTGTGCCGGGCCCTAATCTGGAAACCAAGGCAGAATACAGATTCCTGCGCAACATAGGTGCCGATGTGGTTGGAATGTCAACTATTCCGGAAAATATTGTGGCTAATCATATGGGAATGAGAGTTCTGGGAATAAGCATCATTACGGATGAATGTTTCCCTGATTCTCTAAAACCGGCCAAAGTTGAAGAGATAATTGCTACGGCTATACAGGCTGAACCAAAAATGACATTGATAATGAAAGAAGTGATAAGAAAAATCTAATGGAAAAAAAACCGGTTTACTATTCGACCCCGGCGTTGCTCACGGTAATCATTTTTGCGTCGGATTTTTTGAGTACCGACCTCTTCAAAGCGGGTTTCCAGAATTTTTCGGTTTGGTTCGTACTCTCAGTTTCCTCGTTCGCGTGCGGATGGCTAATAAATAAAACACTGGGATATAATCACGGCGGTAAAACTGTCTTCGCGGTTATAGTCGCTTCAACTTTTATAAGCGTTCTTATGATCTCTATATTCAGCGGATACTTCGGACTTAGCGATTTGCTGGTTGAAAACATGATCCTTTATGTATTAAGAAATATAATGCTTGGCGCGATGGCCTTCTTTGGAATGGTCCTCTCAGAAGTTATCATACTTCAGAGAGAAAGCAGTCCTGCTAAGAACAAAGAAGATGACGCCAGGAAAATTCTCCAGAATGCACAAAGAGAAGCTTCTTTGCTAATCGAAGAGGCGAAATTAAAATCCGATAAAATGATCTACCAGGTGCAGCAGGGCGTCAATGAAATGGTTGATAGAAAAAATCAGATTGAAAGAAGGCTTAAAGAATTTATTGCCGCTGAGCGGGAATTGATAAAAAAGTACGAATCCGAAGACGAATAAAATCCGGTAACAATTCATTTATAGGTTAGATATGTTCAAACAATTTGATGAAAAAATAAATTATCCTCAGATCGAAAAGGAAGTTCTCAAATTCTGGGAAGAGAATAAGATTTTTGAGAAGAGCATAACTTCCAGACCCAAATCGAAATCCTTTACGTTTTATGAAGGCCCGCCCACTGTTAACGGAAGACCCGGAATCCATCATGTAATGGCGAGAACATTAAAAGATCTGGTCTGCAGGTACAAGACGCTTAAAGGATTTCAGGTGCATCGTAAAGCAGGATGGGACACTCACGGCCTGCCTGTTGAAATTGCGCTTGAAAAGGAACTCGGTTTTGCTCAGAAGTCGGATATAGAAAAATACGGAGTAGGTGCTTTTAATAAAAAAGCTAAAGATCTGGTCTATCATCATATCGAGATGAAGGAAGGCTGGCGGACTCTAACTGAAAGAATGGGATATTGGATAAATCTGGATGATCCTTATATCACCTGCACTAATGAATATATTGAATCTGTCTGGTGGGCGCTTTCCGAATATTTTAAAAAGGGATTGATCTATAAAGGTTTTAAGATAGTACCGCAGTGCCCTCACTGCGAAACACCTCTTTCATCGCACGAACTAGCTCTGGGTTACGATGACGTTCAGGACCCTAATGTTTATGTGAAATTCAAATTGAAGAATGAGGATGCATCCATTCTTGTGTGGACAACCACCCCGTGGACTCTGATTTCAAATGTCGCTCTGGCCGTCGGTCCGAAGATTGATTATGTGAAGATTAAAACCGAAAAACATGGAGTAATGTATCTTGCAGAAGCAAGACTCTCGGTTATCAAAGAAGAGTATGAAATACTTTCCAGACTCAAAGGCTCGGATCTTCTGGATAAAAATTACGAGCCTCTCTATTCTTATATCCCCGCCGATAAAAGAGCTTGGTATATCATACCGGGTGATTTTGTTAGTACCGAAGACGGTTCGGGCGTGGTTCATATTGCCCCGGCATTCGGTGCGGACGATTATGAAGTCTCGAAGAAATTCAATCTGCCATTTATTCAGCCGGTTACTAAGAGCGGAAGATTTACGGATGAGGTAACAGATTTTGCCGGTAGACTGGTAAAGACAATAAAATTTGAGGACCGCGAGGAGAGGGGAGCGGATCCTGATATCATAAGAAATCTTAAAGAACGCAATTTAATTTACCGAGCCGGCAACGATTATTTGCACTCATACCCCCATTGCTGGCGCTGCGATAATCCTCTTATCTATTACGCGCGCGACAGTTGGTATATCCGCACTACCGATGTTGCAAAAAGAATGATCGAGCTGAACAATACTATAAACTGGTGCCCTCCAGAAGTAGGTGCCGGGCGCTTCGGAAACTGGCTTGAGGAGAATAAGGACTGGTCTCTTTCCCGCGACCGCTACTGGGGCACCCCTCTCCCAATATGGTTGGATGATGACGGAAATATGTTTGTAGTCGGATCAATTGCGGAATTGAAAGATGGATTCATTGAACGGGACGGAAAAAGGGTAAATGTAAAAGATTTGCCGGCCGGGGAAATCGATCTTCATAAACCGTTTGTAGATGATGTGAAATTTGAGCGCGATGGAAAAATTTTCAAGCGTACTCCTGAATTGATTGACGTCTGGTTCGACAGCGGGGCAATGCCTTTTGCCCAGTATCATTACCCGTTTGAGAATCAGGATTACTTTAAGGAAAATTATCCGGCAGATTTTATCTGTGAAGGAATCGATCAGACTCGCGGCTGGTTTTACACACTGCACGCCATCGGTACAATGCTCTTCGATCAGGTAGCATTCAAAAATCTTATTGTAAATGAACTAATCCTGGATAAACAGGGCCTCAAGATGTCAAAGAGTCGGTCTAATACCGTGGATCCATTTATGCTCTTCGATAAACACGGTGTGGATGCTACAAGATGGTATCTTGTTACAACCAGCCCTCCATGGAAACCCACACTGTTTGATGAGGATGGCATTGTTGAAGTTCAAAGAAAATTTTTTGGAACATTAGCGAATACATATAATTTTTTCGTGCTATATGCGAATATCGATAAATTCGATTTTTCTGAAGAACCTGTGCCTTATGCCGAACGTCCCGAAATTGACAGGTGGATAATATCGAAACTGAACTCGCTGGTGAAGGAATTTGATGAGCTGATGGAGGCTTACGATGTAACCAAGGCAGCCAGACTTATCTCTAATTTTACAATCGATCAGCTTTCCAACTGGTATGTCAGACGATGCAGAAGGAGATTCTGGAAATCGGAAATGAA
>JBAYWA010000075.1:0-7467 GCA_041674325.1 Melioribacteraceae bacterium
AAATCCGAAATCTCATTGTAGAATGTTCCGGCGGGAAGAAGCGATTTGTTTTTGTTTCTCATCCGTTCTCTGATATTATTTATTTATGATACCGGTAATTTATGAAAAAGAAACCCGGCAAATATGCCGGGTTTCTTTTAATAAGCCGCCTATTATTTCTTTTTTCTGAAAAACTTAACTGATAACACAGCGATAAAATAAACAAGAATAATTATTCCAACGGCAAAAATTGTGTCTCCGAAAGCCCGCAGCCATCGGAGTGTATCCATTAGAGGTGTCTGGAGAAATTCCGAACTTCTGGCGTACCAGTAGCCGTACTGAACGGATGCCCAGGTCTGCATCAATCCGACAGGAAGAAGGCTGAATGTTACCATGGCGAACAACCCAAAATTGATAGACCAGAAGGAATACTTCAAAGGTTTTTCGCTCCATTCAATATCCGGTCTGATAGCTCTAAGAGTGAATAGCATCAAACCGATACCGAGCATTCCATAAACTCCGAATAATGCGGCGTGACCGTGAACCGGGGTCGTGTTCAAGCCCTGCATATAATAAAGCGCAATGGGGGGATTGATCATGAATCCGAATAATCCTGCGCCGAGCATATTCCAGAAAGCGACAGCTACAAAATAGTAGATTGGCCATTTGTATCTTTTAACCCACTCTTTGGATTTGGAGATGCGAATATTATCCCAAGCTTCATAGCCGACAAAAATCAGAGGCACAACTTCAAGCGCGCTGAATACTGCGCCAAGCGTCAACGCAATCATCGGAGTCCCGCTGAAATATAGATGATGCAGAGTGCCGATTATGCCTCCGGCTAAAAATATAGTTGATGCAAGGACAGTTGCGCGGGCGGTTGTTTTTATGCTTATCAGTTTTAACCTTGCGAAAAGGAAAGCTATTACAACTGTCGCAAACACTTCGAAAAATCCTTCTACCCAAAGATGAACAACCCACCAGCGCCAGTATTCGGCAATTGCCAGGTTGCTATGTTTTCCATACATCAGAGCTGCGCCGTAAAACAGTGCTATTGCTATAGATGAGATTAAGAATAATGTGAGAATCTGTTTTTGATCGTCTTTCCGCTTTAACGCCGGTCCTATTGCCCTTACCATTAAAACAAGCCAGAGGATCAGACCGATAAAAAGGGCTATCTGAAAAAATCTTCCAAGATCGATGTATTCATATCCGCTGTGACCGAATAAAAACCAGTTGCTATCCGACATTTTATTCATAACGCTCAGCCATTCTCCGGCCATAGAACCGAGGACAACCACTAGAAGGGCACCAAATAAAACATTCACACCCAATCTTTGAAATTTAGGTTCAACACCGCTTACGGCCGGGCCGATATAGAGACCGGATGCAAGCCAGGCGGTAGCAATCCAAAAAATTCCCAATTGATTATGCCAGGTTCTCGTAATTGTGTACGGCAGATACTCGCTCAAAGGAATACCATAAAAACCATTTCCTTCCACGCCATAATGGGCTGTTATTACACCCATTATTATCTGAAGCAGGAGTAAGCCCGAAACAACCCAGAAATATTTTATTACTGCTTTCTGAGAGGGGGTCGGGGTTGAACCGAGAAGGGGATCATTGGATGGAATTTCCCCGAACGGTTTTTCTTTCTCCTGCGAACCGTAATACCAGATCATTCCACCGATTCCCGCTAGGAGCATTATGATACTCACTCCGGTCCAAACAACGGCGTCGCCCGTAGGATGATTTCCGATAAGATCTTCATGAGGCCAGTTGCTCGTATAGGTTATCTCTTCATTAGGGCGGTTAGTGGAAGCCGCCCAGCTCGTCCAGAAAAAGAATGCGCTAAGCTTCCGCAGTTTTTCGGGGTCTGTCAATGAATTCTTTCTGATTGCGTATTCATCTCTTCCGCTTGCAAATACTTCGCTGAAATATTTGGTTAATGATTCAATTGCGCTAACTCTTACCGGATCAAGTGTAATTGTTCCATTGGTCTTATCGAAGGTGTTTTTCCTGAATAAAGTCTGCAGACGTGATTTTAATGCTGCCTGTTCTTCGCCCCCTAATTTGGGATAATCCATATTGAATTGAGAGTTTGACCAGGAATTTAATACAAATATAGATTCCCGATGAAGCCAGTCAGCCGTCCAATCCGGCGCCACATAGCTTCCGTGCCCCCAGACGGATCCTACTTCCATTCCGCCGAGCGCCTGCCAGATGTTTTGTCCCTCCTGAAGATCTTTTTTTGTGAAGACCGTCGATCCGTCGGAAGAGATTATTTTTTCGGGAATAGGCGGGGCTTCCTGATAAATTCTTGTTCCCACCCATCCGAGTACCGCAAATGAAACAATAATCACGGATGCAAACGCGATCCAGTATTTTTTCATCATATCTCCTTAAATAATTAGAAAGTTTCTTGCAGAATTAAAATTTTTCCCCTTTCGATTCGCGTATGTGGCTGCCGACCGATCTTATCCTGCCCCACATGGAAACGAAAAAGAGAATTAAACCGGCGACCTGCCCCATTGCAGAGAGAAGCAGGACAAGTTTCAATATCTCTGATACTGTTATGAGCGAAGAGAGAACCTGTCCTATAAAACGCACCGCGGTAGATATTGTCATTATGTAATAGCAGGCAAGTATCAGTCCGGGTTTATATAAAGGATCATCTTTTTCGGGGCGGGGAAAAAACCATAGAGCCACGCCCATTATCATCATCATTACCGAGCCGAGTAGAATCAAATGCGTATGTGCGGAGACGAGATCGGGATGCGGCCAGATACCGTAATAATTTTTTTCAACAAGCATATAGAATCCGGTAAGAATTCCTATAACAAGGAATATTATACTGGTCTTGATGAAATATCTGACAGTTGAAAACATAACGCCTCGCGACCTTATTTATTGTTCGTCGTCAAAATATCTTCCAATTCGATAGCGCGTGGAAAAAGAATATTGTTTTCAAGATGAACGTGTTTATGCAGGTCGGCTTCAAATTCCTTGAGTTCTTCGAATGTAACGCGGAAGGTAGTACATGCGTCTGCCGGCAAGGAATAGTTAGATGTCAATTCTCTTATTTTTTCCATTGCGCCGCCCGCCGAAACGTGTTCCGCTTCCATCTGACTTATCGGATTCCGGATTGTTCCATAACCGGCGTTTTTCGGTTTCTCACCGAAATTTTTTGTGTCAACAAGATAGCGGATTAAAGGGAAGAGTATTTTTTCCTCTTTTGCCATATGATTTATCATATCGTCGGAGACAAGAGAAAATTCTTTCTGAATCTTTTCAATGTAGGAATATTTTTTGCCATGCGCATTTAAAACTTTTTCGATGTGTGCCGTAATGATCGGAATGGAATTCTTCACATAACCGTGATGATTATTAACAATATATTGTGCCAGAAAATTCAAGTCCCATTCCGAATAACGCTGATTATCGGCCGAGGTCGATTGGTTAACCCTGTTAAGCTCATCCAGAAATTTTGCTTCGGATATCTGTTTTTCATTTAGCGCTTCGCGCAGAGGTCGGTTTCCCCTGCAGCAGAAGTCGATTCCAAGTTTTTCGAACAATTCCGCAGCATGAAAATTCTCGGTTACGAGATCTTTCACCAGTAAATGCGTGAGATCCTGCGCTGATTTAATTGATGATGTATTCATTTTACTTCTCCTTGTTTTTTTTAACTGCTTCAATTACATCATGGACGTCCTGATTCAAACCAAAATGCTGATACTCCACTTCTCCGTTTTCATCGAAGACATTTATAATGTTGGAATGGGAAAAACTCCCATCGGGCTCCTTTTTGTATTTAAATCCTAACACTGCGGCAAGCTCACTTATACCGGTTTCGTCCCCGGTAAGCAGGCGCCATTTTTTCAGTTCGAGTTTATTGTTTTTTGCATAAGCCGTTAATGCTTCCGGCGTATCGCGCGCCGGATCGATGGAGATCAACAGAAAATCCGCCTCATCGTGATCAAGTGCCGACTCGATCTTTTTCAAATCATTCAATATAAGAGGGCAAGCATAGGTGCAGCTGGTAAAGATCATTGCCATAATCTGTTTTTTCCCTTTCAGGCTGTTTAGAGTAGTCTCTTTGCCGGACTCTGTTTTCCACACCGATTCCAGCTGATATATTGAGCTGTCGGATGGTTTGCCGCCTTCTACTTCGGCACAGCAGGATTTAGTCCCGGCCAAAGATTTGCCGTCGGCGGGAGCGCTTTCAACTTTTGTTATTCCTGTCAATAGATAAAGAACAGCGGCAAGCAGAACCACACTCAGGGTAACGGATACTATTAGTGCTTTTTTCATCTTTTCATCTCTCTTAAATTCGTTATTAATGCTTATGCGCGGAAGAGTCGCCTGATAAAGTGGCAAAAAGTTTCTCGGCGTAGTGCAAAAATTCCACGTATGATTGGACAAACTTTCTTCCGGTGTTTATATCCCCGGTCTTAAAATTCTTGTATTCAATAACTTTTCTGAATCTTTCGTCAATTTCCTTTTTTACAGATTCGCTTAAATGATGTTTTATTTTTTCGGCTGAACCGATCTCAATGGCTTTATCGGCCTCGGGAATTATATGTCCGAGATCGCGGCCCGCGGGTTTCAATCCGGTATAAGGTTCCCCTTCTCCGGCCCTGTGAATTCTAACAAGGGTCTCAAAGAAATACAGATCGGCAAGTTCTTTTGCCTCATCGTTAAGTTTTCTTACTGCCATTGTGCGGGTAAAAACATTTTTAATTTCATCCGCATCTTTTTCCTGAACCCAGACTAATACATAGTCTACGTTATTTGTTTCAATTGCTTTTCTGGCGGCTTTTACCACCGGCCCGTCCAATCCGTCGCAATGCGCAGAGATATTTCCGGCCGACAATAAAGCAAAAAGAAGGGCGGTAATAGCTGTAACAAGCATGTTTGAATTTTTAATTTGTTTCATTTTACGCCTCTGAGTTTATTTTACTTTTTCACACATCGGAAACCGAGATTGCCGGTTGTGTAATTTGCTTTCAAGCTGCTTCTGAATGCAAAACGCATAAATGCCGGATAATTCTTAAAGTCCGATGCATTTACGGATCCGCTTCCGCAGAATAAATTTCTTTCCAGTCCGCTGTCGCCGCGCGATTCTCCGGTGACAAGGGAGTTAAAAAAATCCGACGTCCATTCCCACACCAGCCCATGCATGTCGTACACGCCCCAGTAATTTTTCTCACTCAGGCCGACAGCCGGCATTTTTCCCGTTGACGGTTTGGAATACCAATCAAGAATCTGTTTTAAATACCCTGGATTTTTAGAACCGTCCCGCTGATCCGAGCCGGCCTTTGCGACAAATTCCCACTCGGCGACGGTAGGAAGTCTTTTTCCGTAAAATTCGCAATAAGCCTTTGCGGCAAACCAGGAGACGTTGGTCACCGGGCTGTTTGGATCAACGGATCCGCCTAATTCAAGATCACTTTTCCAATGACTCAAATAATTTCGATCCGCAAATATTTTTTTCACATTGGATCTCTTCCATTTCGGATTTAATTTCAAGAATTCCAGGAACCGAGCATTTGTGACCGGATATTTATCGATATAAAAAGGAGCCACCTTTATCTCTATCCCGTTTTTAGCCGAACCGTAGAGGGGAGTATATTTTCCCCCTTTGATTAAAGACATCTCTCCGCCGGGGAGATTCTGTTTTTGTCCGTACACTTGTGAACAGAGAAGAAGAGTGAACAAAAGGAAAATATTTTTCTTTGTCGAATTCATTATACGCATCATTAAATTATTTTTTCTTTCCGGCCCTTACTTTTTTAACATCCTCCGGAGAAACGCTGATATCCTTTCCGAGAAATTTTTTATAAACATATGTGAGAACAGCCGCAACCTGACTGTCGTTGATGTTCTGAGGCGGCATTATTCCGTTATATACTTTGTTGTTTACGGTTAATTCTCCGGTTCTTCCCACAATAACATTTCTAATTGCTTCCTCTTTGGACTGTTTCAACAGCCAGTCGGAATTTGTAAGGGGCGGAAAAACATTGGTTATTCCTTTCCCGTCATTCTGATGGCAGGCAACACAGCTCATATTATAGACTGTCTGTCCGGCGGAGAATAAATTTCCGGGCGAAGAGGATTTTTCCGAACCGGCCATTGCGGTTTTTAGAAGACCTTCGTCAACAGTTTCGCTTCCGGTTGAATATTTTGAAGCATATCCGTCACCGCTTCCGTTTTTATTCAGTTCGCCCGTAAAGGGATTGACCCCATTCGATGTGCTGTTTGATCCGGAATAAAGCTCATCTCTCTGCTGGCCCGAATAAATTGTTTTGTTATCGGTGCCCGCAACTGTCAACATTCCCAGCGCCCCCTTATTGAATGCCCTGAAGATCGAATGATCTACAAGTATGAAATTTCCGGGGACGTCCACTTTAAATTCGACTATTGAAGAGCCTCCGGCCGGAACCAAGGTTGTCTGAACATTTTTCTGGACCGGATTACTTCCACCCTCGTTGTAGACAAGATCAAAAATTTCTCCGATCAGATGGAACGAAGAGATTAGGTTTGGACCGCCGTTTCCGATAAAGAGGCGGACGCTTTCGCCGACATTAGCCCGTAGAGATTTATCTCCAACCATCGACCCGACCGAGCCGTTGAACACAACATAATCCGGAGTTTCCGTTAGAGCTTTTTCCATACTGAACGGCTGAAGTCCGGCAGCTCCGTAATTTCCCTCAGTGTAAAATTCTCCCTGCATTACATAGTACTCCCGGTCAACTTTTGGAAGTCCCTCTTTCGGTTCAACCAATATCAATCCGTACATACCGTTTGCAATATGCAAACCGACGGGCGCGGTGGCACAGTGATAAACATAAAGTCCGGGATTTTTTACCTGGAAAGAGAAGACCGAAGTATGCCCGGGCGCGGTGAAAGAAGAAGTTGCTCCTCCCCCCGGACCTGTAACGGCATGCAGATCTATATTGTGGGGAAGTTTATTGAGGGGGTGATTCTGAAGATGAAATTCCACCAGATCTCCTTCTCTTACTCGAATGAAACTGCCCGGCACATCGCCGCCGAATGTCCAGAAAACATATTCGACATCATCTGCCAGCTGTTTAACCGTCTCCCTTACTTCCAGTTTAACTATAACTTTAGCCGGATGTTTTCTTGCGATGGCCGGAGGAACAAACGGCGCCTGAGTCAATTTAGCGTACTCTTCTCCCTCAATGCGGTCGGAATTTCCCGAGCCGCATCCGGGAATCGTTAAAATGAAAACGAGAAGAATAATTGCGATGATAGAACCGAAATTTTTTTTCATATCTCCACCTCTACAAAAGGAACGTCTTGTCTTATTATAGTTCAAAAAATTTTTATTTGCCGAACTAAATGAGGGAAAACAATAAAGGAATATTTAGTCCGAAAGAAACCTAATCAATCGAGGACATTGTGTCAAGTTATTTTTTTTGAAGGTCCTGTTTGTCCGATTTTGGGAGAAATATTGCGTTTTTGGGG
>JBAYWA010000076.1:0-7464 GCA_041674325.1 Melioribacteraceae bacterium
TACTTTGCCGAAAGTTTTATCATTTGCTGCCGGACATACTCAAGAAAATGTGGAGCGATGCTTCCGTTAATTCCCTCTTCTATTTTTTTGTAAGAGAGTTTAATCGGTTCCAGCTTAAGTTTTTCCAGCTGTTCTTCGCTTAAAAAATCCTCATTCACCATATTCTGAAGCACCAGATTTCTTCTCTTGAATGCATTGTCATATTTCTCAAACGGATCGTAACGGACAGATGATTTCAGAAGCGAGATTAAAACTCCGGCATCGGTAACCGTTAATTGTTTCACATTTTTATTGAAATAGACACGTGAGGCAACATTAATTCCGTAAGCGCCATGCCCGAAATACGAAGTATTGAAATACATCTCCAGTATTTCTCTCTTTGTATAAGTTTTTTCTATTTGAACGGCGGTAATCCATTCTCTTATTTTTCTGACAATAGTTCCGCGCGTCGATTCTTTTTTAGCTTTGAGCCCGTAGAGGTTTTTTGCGAGCTGCTGGGTAATTGTGCTTGCGCCTTCCCGCTTAAAAAGAAACACATTTTTGATCATCGCTTTCAAAAATCTCTGAAGATCAACTCCCCAATGATCGTAAAAATTCTTATCCTCGGTGGCTATAAGAGCATTAACCACATGCGGCGGGATGCTGTCGATACTGGTTTCAATTCTGTTCTGGTTAAAGAATGAACCGATCAATTCGCCATCCCGGCTCCAGACATTGCTCGCAAGCTGAGCGCTCGGGCTTTCCAGTTCTTCAATAGAGGGCATTCCCTCGAGAATATACTGCATAAAGAGAAGAATCGCGGCAATTAATATTATTCCGCCTCCCCAGAAAATATATCTGATTGACCTGCCGGTTTTCTTTTTCGGAATATTTTTTAAAGGAGTCTGCTTGTTGTTCATCTTATTCCCAGTCAATTATCTCGAATGATTCATTGAATTTGCCGTAACACGGCTGCTCCAGCCACGAACCCAGATTAATATAATAGCCAAGATTGTGTTTTGTTAAAGTTCTCTCGTGCGAGTGTCCGAATATAACATAATCGAATCCGGAATCGATTTTTAATTTAGCGGTTTCAAATAAGCCGTCAATTGTCCCGTAGTTTTTATTCGCCGTATAATCACGACTCGTTTTGCTGGTAGCGCTGGCAATCTTAATTCCCAGATCGGGGTGCACCAGCGAATAGATCTTCTGCAGGGATCTATTCCTCAGAATTTTTTTCAAGATTTTATAGCCCAAATCATTTTTTACCATGCCGTCGCCGTGAGCCATAAAAAATTTCTTCTCATTAAGGGTCAGTTCAATCGCATCGGAATAGAGGTGCGCCCCAATCTCCTTTACAAAGAAATCCCGGTGAAGAAAATCGTGATTGCCGATAACGTAATGCACTTTCTTCCCCGCTTCGGGAAATTCAGAGAGTTTTGATAGAGTTCTAATAAATCCTTTCTGAATGACGCGTTTATATTCAAACCAATAATCGAACAGATCGCCTACAATAAAAAGTTCGTCGCAAGATTCTTTGGCAAAATCCAGAAATCTGACCAGTTTTTTTTCGGTTTCTCTTTCAATTTCGGAAGAGCGCAATCCCAGATGAATGTCGGAGATAAAATAATAGTTCTTATGCGGTATCATTCCTGATTCTCTTCCGTAATAATATTAAATTTTGCCAGAAGCCAGCTTTCGGGATCGAAGTCTACACGGTCGGGTTTGAATCCCGATTCAAGATTAAGCGTCACTTCACGCCCTTCAACTCTGTAATTTGCGGTTATAGATTCTTCTTTATCCGCCGAAAGCAGTTTAATTTCAATTGGAAATTTATAAATATCGTAGCCCTTTTGTAACTGTTTTATTGTAATGGATGTAATAAATTTTTCATCTGTTTTTTTTACCGACCACTCCGCCTCCGCCTCAATAATCCCCTCCCCCTTAAATACCCACTGGTCGAAGAAATATTTCAGATTCTTCTTTGAAATCTGCTCGCATACCTCTCTGAAATCCCTGGTAGAGGCATTAGTGTATTTATAACGGCGGAGATATTCCCGCAGAATCTGGAAAAAGTGTTCATCGCCTACTTCTCTTCTCAGCATATGCAGTACCCAGGCGCCTTTATTATAAATCAGCCTGCTGAAGAGCGCATTACCCGGATTGTAAAGTGTACCGTCCGGAAAAGTTCCGGATTTGCCAGAGAGAGTAGATTGAAGCGCGCGTATATCGCTCTGCTTCTCCCAATACAAAGCTTCCGAATATGTTGCGAATCCTTCATTAAGCCAGATATCCTTCCAGGTTTTAGGCCCGACCGCGTTTCCCCACCAGTGATGTGCGAGTTCATGAATCAGCATATCGGAAAAAAATTTTCTTCCCGATATAAAATCCGAACCGATGCCGGTGATTGTCTGGTTTTCCATAGCGCCTGCATTCCACCCGAACTCCGCAACCGCATATTTTTCCCTGACAAACGGATACGGGCCGAAAAGTTCTTCAAACGTTTTAATATATCGGGGATGATCCGAGAAATCTCTCTTTGCGTCTTCAAATTTTTCAGGAGACGCATAATAAACAATGTTCAATGAGTCGCCGCTGATAGTGACGTATTTTTGAGAATATGAATTGTAATTTCCTGAATAGATCCCAATAAGATATGTTGATACCGGATAGAATGTTTTCCAGTGATATATTCTCCTGTCTCCGGATGTTTTAACATCCATCAGTTTCCCGTTCGAAACCGAAACCGATGAGGAATCGTTCGAGATGAATATATCTGCCAGCGCTTTATCATCAGGCAGATCGATGCAGGGAAACCACGTTGAAGCGAAAACCGGCTCGCTAAGAGTGTAAACCCGATAATGATTATCAACCTTCTTAAAATTGAACGACCCGAAGCCTAAACTCTTCGGCGTTCCCTCATAAATAATTTTGATCAGGGCACTATCAGCATCAGTATCAGTCCTCTCAATCGTGAGCAGCTTTTCCGTCCGGCTGTACTCCGCCTCTTTTCCGTTCAGCGTTATATTTGAGATATTCAGATTATCGTAAAAATTAATATCTATGGCTGAAGACTTTTCATCATTAATCTTAAGGAGGATAGCAACTTCTCCCCTGATTTTTTGTTCTGCGGGAAACAAGTCAAGCTTTATCTGATAATGAATTGCGTCAATTGCGCGCTGGCTTTTGGGATTGTACTGTTCCAGCTCCTCCGAGTCAAAATTTTTCATCTGGGAAGCGAGGCTGATCAATTTTCCCGGGTCGTCCGGAAGATTATACCTGCTGATTATCCATCGATATGCTCCATACCCGATCGCGGCAATGAGGAGCAGAACGGAAAATAAAATTAGCAGGATGAGTTTTCGTTTGTTCATTAAATATTTTTCTGGAATAATGGTTTGATTTCGGGACAAAGTTAATAATTTCTTTAATTGCCAATCAATTTCTAAATAGATATATTTTATTCAAATTCCTGCGAGATTCTTATGGCATACACCGGTTCAACAATTCTAAGAAAAACCCTCACCATTGTTCTGGCGGGCGGACAGGGGGAAAGATTATTCCCGTTAACCAAAGAGAGAACCAAGCCATCCGTTCCATTCGGCGGCAAATACAGAATAATAGATTTCACACTCTCAAACTGCCTGAACTCGGGACTCAGAAAAATTTATGTCATCACGCAATATAAGTCCGATTCCCTGAATCGCCATCTCTATGAGGCATGGAGCATTTTTAATCCGGAACTGAAGGAATTTATCTATTCGATACCGCCGCAATTAAAAACGAGCAACAACTGGTATCTGGGAACAGCTAACGCCCTTCAGCAGAATTTCAACCTTTTAGAAGATGAAAATTATGACTGGGTTCTGGTTCTTTCAGGCGACCATATTTACAAGATGGATTACCTCAAGATGATCCAGTACCATATAGAGAAGAAAGCGACATTAACATTGGCGGCAATAGAAGTGCCGAAAATGCAGGCATCGCGCTTCGGAGTTATCAACATCGACCCGAAATATAAAGTGCTCTCTTTCGTGGAGAAACCGAAAAATCCTCCGGTGATTCCGGATAAACCCGAATCCTCTTTTGTGAATATGGGAATTTATGTTTTTAATACATCCGTTCTCAAAGAAGTTATAGGAAAAATGGACAAGGAAAAGATTGTCAACCACGATTTCGGAAAAGATGTCATTCCGTATATGATCAAGAACGATTATCACGTTCAGGCATACAGATTCATTGACGAAAATAAAAAGGATCAGCCGTACTGGGTTGATGTAGGGACAATCGACAGCTATTATGCGGCAAGTATGGACCTGATAAATGTAAATCCGCATTTCAATTTATATGACAGTGAGTGGACTTTGAGAGCTCAGCAGCAGCAGTACCCTCCCACCAAAACGGTATCGCATGAGGGAGAACGTATCGGACGAGCAATAAACTGTCTTGTCTCCGACGGGACTATAATTTCGGGCGGTCTGGTCGAGCGGTCTATAATCGGTTTTAATGTTCGTGTGAACAGTTATTCCTATATTACCGATTCGATAATAATGGATAACTGCAAGATCGGAAGGCACGCGAGAATCAGAAGAACAATTATAGATAAGAATGTGTCCGTACCGGAAGGATTTGAAATAGGATTTGATCCCGAAGCCGACAAAAAGCGGTTTACAGTCTCGGAAACGGGAATTGTTGTAGTGCCCAAAAATTACGTATTTAAATAAGTTATAAAAGGAAGATATTGCCGGGCCGGCCTTTGCCGGCCTTTTTGTTTTAAAGAAATCCATTTTATCTTACATTCATAAAAAATCATTAAAGATAATGAATACGATTCTTCAGGATAAAATTAATTCTCTCCCCACTCTCCCCGGCATTTATCAGTTTGTGAACGATAAGGGGAAAATTATCTATGTAGGCAAAGCAAAAAGTTTGCGCAGCAGGGTCAGATCATATTTCCTGAAAAACGTCGATTCCCCCAAAACCGAAGTGCTCGTCTCCAAAATCGCGGACCTCAATCTGATAATTACAAACAATGAGATAGAGGCACTGGTTCTGGAAAACAATCTGATTAAAGAATTGAAACCGCGCTATAACATAATCCTTAAAGACGATAAGACTTTTCCTTACATACGCGTAACCAATGAACCCTACCCGCAGATATTCCCGACCAGAAATGTAGTAAAAGACGGATCCAAATATTTCGGGCCTTTTACAGATGTTAAGAATATGAAAAATTCTCTCCGGGTGATGAATAAGATTTTTAAGATAAGAAGCTGCAAACTGGATATTACACCGGAATCGATCGAAAAGAAAAAATTCAAGGTCTGCCTCGATTATCATATAAAAAAGTGCGAAGGGCCGTGCGAGGGATTAGTAGCGCAAGCGCGTTATAATACTATGGTGGGTCAGGTTATAAAGGTCCTGCGCGGCAAAACCCATGAGCTCATAGAAGAATTAAAAAGGCAGATGGTTACGGCTTCGGAGAATCTGGAATTTGAGAAGGCCGCCGAGATTCGGGACAGGATGGGCCAGCTTCAGGTATATTCTTCAAAACAAAAAGTTGTTTCTGCGGATCTGGATGACAGGGACATCATAAGCGCTTCATATGAGGGAAAAGATGTCGCGGCAACAATTCTCAACATACGATCCGGACGATTGGTCGGTAAAAGACAGTTGAATCTAGGATGCGAAGTAAACGAAACCGCCGGGCAGATCTATTCGGCAATATTAAAATTTTATTACAGCGAATTCGTCGATGTTCCAAAAGAAATTATTCTCGATGTAGTGCCGGATGATTCGGATTCTCTGATTGAATGGCTGAACAGTAAGGCGCTCAAAAAATGCAGATTCATCATTCCGCAAAAACAGAGTGACGCGAAATCCTTATTGATGATGTGCAGTCAGAATGCGCAATTGCAGTTGAAGGAGATTCAGCTCCAGCGAATGAAAAAAGAAGGCAATGTGCCTTATGCTCTTTCGGCTCTTCAGAGGGATCTGCATCTGAAAAAACTTCCCCGGGTGATTGAGTGTTTCGATAACAGCAACCTGCAGGGAAGCGATGCCGTAGCCAGCATGGTGGTATTTGTTGATGGAAAGCCCAAAAAAAGTTTATACCGGAAATTTATTATAAGAACCGTCGAAGGACCCGATGATTTCGCAAGCATGAGAGAGATTATCAGCCGTCGCTACGGCAGGCTCATTGAAGAGAAACAGCCGCTGCCGGATTTAATTATGGTCGACGGAGGAAAGGGTCAGCTTTCAAGCGCTATTGAAGCGCTTGATTCAATAGGGGTGAAAGATTATGAGATTATAGGGCTTGCAAAAAGGCTGGAGGAAGTTTTTCTTCCGGATAATCCTGAACCTCAATCAATTCCTAAGACTTCATCAAGTTTGAAGCTGCTTCAGCATCTGCGCGATGAAGCTCACCGGTTCGCAATTACTTTTCACCGTGAGCGAAGGAGCAAAAGAACTTTCACAAGTGAATTACTGGAAATTAAAGGGATTGGCAAAACGATAGCTCAGAAAATTTTGACGAGTTACAGCCTGGATGAAATCAAGAATTCAGAGAAAGCCAAACTGATTGAAATAGTAGGTGCCGCAAAAGCCAAATTGATTTATGACCATTTTCATAAATTGTAGCATATAACCCCTCCCCCGCTCTTGAGAGAAGCGTATTTTACCTGCTATTTATCTCGATCGCAAAATGTAAAAACGGCGTTTATGATATAAGTGCCGTCACACAATTCAATCTGATACCAAATAGTTCAGCGCTTTAATTATCCAGGGGATTGTCTACTACTTGAATAAACCGTGGAAAGAAGAGCTGGTAAAGTGGGCCAATTTGTGGAGATGAGAATACGGCATATATATATAGTGAATTTCGGCTTGCGCTCGAAATAATAAAAAAAATGCCAAGCACTTAACCACCCAAGTTAATTACTAACCGTTGCTTCCTTCCGGACCTGGCGGGATTGGGTAATAACTTGCCGGTCAGTGCCTGGCAAAATTAGGGGTGCTAATATAGAAAATTTTTCAACTCTGCCGAAACTTTTTCTGCATCAATCCCGCCTATCCCTGTCAAATAACATTTTTTTGGGTCCCCGGGACATTTTGTTGAGCAATAATTTTCGTCAGGAAGAATTATCCTGCTCTCGTTTCCCTGCGGACCCCAGAGCTTTGGAGAACAGGCGGTTAGAGGACAAAACATTGATAAAGTTTTCACTTTAAGAGCCGCTGCCAGATGCATCGGTCCGGTACTCGCCGAGATTAAAAGATCAAGAGATGCAAAATTCAGCAGCGACTCGCGCAAAGTTTTTTCCTTATTCGGGTAAACTGCCCCTTCAAGATTCAGAAGCTGCTCCGGAACATTATTATCAGTGATAACAATTCTAATTTTTCTCTCTTTGTTAAGCACCCTCACCAAAGCAAGATATTCCTCCGGAGGCCAATTAGGGGAAGAATTGCCGCTCGTTGAATGAATTCCGA
>JBAYWA010000077.1:0-7453 GCA_041674325.1 Melioribacteraceae bacterium
AAATTAACGAACTGATAGCCAAAATTGACTATCATTTGCGTTCTTAAACTAGTTTGAGGATGGAACAGACATAAAATGAACGAAAAAAAGAAGCTGAAAGTAAAGATTTTTGATAAAGAATATTCACTACTGGTAGAAAACCAGGAAATTGCCGCAGAGTTAGCCGAATATGTCAATACGATGATGGAAGAAACCAAAGAGGAATTACCCGATCAGACAAAAGATACAATAGCCATCATTGCCGCTTTAAATATTGCGTACGATTTATTTGTCGAAAAAAATAAATACCGTGAATTCAGCATTCAGGCAACAGATAAGATCAAAAAAATCAAGCTTCTTCTAAACGATTCCAAATTTATCTCCAATCCATCATAACTTTTCCGCGCTGCCGTGTCACTTATAAAAAAGAACTAATAGTAAACTATAAGGGTTATCAGCTCACGGCGTGTATTACAGGCCTCATCCCGTCTATGGCGGGATCCCGTTAATTCGGGACCAGTGGAAGTAAAAAGCGTCGGGTGGTTTCCCGCACTGAATAGTTAATAAAAGAGGTTCTTCGTCTATAATTAGACCGGCAGCTGCGGTTTTAAATATATTGTCAGAATGGAGGAAATATGCAGGTTGACTTGTTTTTAGTAATTGGTGTTAGCGCCGTTTTAATTGCAATAGCGTTTTTGCTTGGATGGGTAATCAATTCGAAGCTGGGCAAAAACAGCATTCAGAATGCCAAAGAGAAAGCTGAAAGAATCATTGAAGAAGCGGATAAAGAAGCAAAGAACATTAAAAGAGAGAAACTGCTAGAAGTAAAAGATGAATGGCTCAAGAAGAAACAGGAATTCGATACCGAACTAAATAATAAGAGACAGAAACTTCAGAATCACGAGAAACAGCTTGAGGGTCGGGAAGAGAGTTTAGAGAAGAAGTATGAGATAGTTACACAGAAAGAGAAAGCGAATAAAGAGCTTGAAAAAAGTATTGCCGCACAGAAAGAAGATCTGGAGAGGAAGCACGCCGAACTAAACCGCCTCATAGCCGATCAGAACATCCGTCTGGAAAAGATTGCGCAGCTTACAGCCGACGAAGCAAAGAAGATGCTTATGGAAAATATGATCAATAAGGCAAAAACCGACGCGGCTCAGGCAATAAAAGAGATAAGGGATCAGGCGAAAATTGAAGCCAAGAAGGAAGCCCAGCGAATTACGATACAGGCGATACAGAGAACCGCGGTAGATCATTCAGTTGAATCCACAGTCTCTGTAGTTCAGATACAGAACGACGAGATGAAGGGAAGGATCATTGGACGCGAAGGAAGAAACATACGCGCGTTTGAAGCCGCTACAGGCGTTGATGTTATAGTTGATGATACTCCGGAAGCCGTGATCCTCTCCGCATTCGATCAGTTCAGAAGGGAAGTGGCAAGAATATCGCTCGAACGCCTCATTGCCGACGGACGAATTCATCCGGCAAGAATTGAGGAGGTAGTGGCAAAAGTTGAGCAGGAACTTGATGAGGAGATTCAGAAGGAGGGGGAGAACACATTAATACAGCTTGGCTTGCACGGTGTTCATATAGAACTTATCAAACATATCGGAAGAATGAAGTACCGTTCCAGTTACGGTCAGAATTTACTGCAGCACAGTATAGAGGTGGCATATCTTACAGGGATCATGGCAGCTGAACTTGGATTGGATACCAATCTCGCGAAACGCGCGGGTCTGCTCCACGATATCGGCAAAACTATCGACAGAAATGTTGAAGGTCCTCACGCGCTGCTGGGATACGATCTTACAAAGAAATTTAACGAGCATCCGATAGTTGTTAATGCGGTTGGAAGCCATCACGAAGATATTGAGATGGAGCACCCGATTGCGGCGCTGGTTCAGGCGGCTGACGCGATTAGCGGAGCTCGTCCGGGCGCCAGAAGAGAACCCCTGGAAAGCTACGTTAAGAGACTCGAAAATCTTGAAGCCATTGCCAAATCGTTCGAAGGCGTCGCGAAGACTTACGCGATACAGGCCGGCCGCGAGGTAAGGGTTGTTGTTGAGCCGGACAGGGTGGATGATGTATTCTCCGACCGTCTGGCCAATGAGATAGCCCAGAAGATACAGGAAGAGATGGAATACCCGGGACAGATAAAAGTGATGGTTATACGCGAAGTAAGAAAAATTGCGTATGCTAAATAGAAGTGAAAATCTTATTGGATGATGGAATGATTGGGTGATTGGGTGATTGGTGATTGGTGATTGGTTGATTGGTTGAAGTGATGTTCAGAGGGAGTTTGAAAAATTTAATAGGACTTTCAATTTTCATAACTCTCTAATAAATTTTGTGAATCTATGAAGAAGAGATTGATAATTGGTGTTACAGGGGGGATCGGATCAGGTAAATCACTGGTCTCGGCTTATATCGAAAAATCCGGTTTTCCGGTTATCAAATCGGACGATCTCGCAAAAAAAATGATGTCCGAAGATAAATCGTTAAAGAGCAGGATAATTAAAGAATTCGGGGAATCCGCATATGACTCGGACGGACTGAACAGAAAATATCTCGCCGAACAGATCTTCTCCGATCCGCAGAAAGCAGCAAGAATTAACGCGATTGTGCATCCGCCCGTGATGAAAAAGATCAAAGAACTGGCCGCTCAATTATCCGTTAAGAATAATATGGTATTTGTCGAATCCGCAATAATCTACGAAGCCAAACTTCAGGACAATTTCGATTATGTGGTACTCATATCGGCTGATGAAAAAATCCGGATAAAGAGAGTAATTGACCGGGAGCATTTACCGGAAGAGGAGATAGAGAAGCGAATGAAGTTGCAGAGTTCCGGGACCGGGAATAAGGAACTGGCGGATTTTGTCATTGAAAACAACTCAACACTGACCGACCTGGAAAACCGGACGCATTTTGTACTCACACTTCTGAAATCGATTACGGCTTAAACATTTTCAGAAAAAGATAAAGATATCCTACCTTGATTTCTATTACCACTTGGGCTAATTTTACAAATCATTTTTCCAAAATAAGGTGCTGCTGTGAAATTATTAAATAATGCAATTGTGAGTTTTGTTAAGATTTTACCCAAGCCGGTAGTCTACGTGTTCGCTAAAAAGTATATAGCCGGCACAAATTTGGATGCCGCAATCCGCGTCACCAAGGAACTGAACCAGAAGGGAATTCTTGCGACAATTGATGTACTAGGGGAAGCTGTTAATACTAAAAAAGAATCCGAGGCGGCAAAGAATGAATGCCTGGAGGTGCTTGATGCAATAGAAAAACACAAGCTTAACGCGAATCTCTCTCTTAAACCTACTCAGCTGGGACTGATAATCGATAAAGATTTTTGCTACGCTCAGATCTCCGAGATATTAACCAAGGCAAAAGGGTATAATAATTTTGTCAGGATCGATATGGAAGACTCATCGACTACCGATGATACATTCGGACTCTTCCGGGCAATGAAACAAAAATTTACAAATGTCGGAATTGTTGTTCAGGCGTACCTGAAAAGAACTTTTGGTGATGTTCAGGAGCTTAATAAAGTTGGGACCAATTACCGCTTATGCAAAGGAATCTATGTTGAACCTGCGGAGATAGCTTTTAAGGGACGTATGGAAGTAAGAGAGAATTATCTAAAAACTCTCGAACTGATGCTTGATGAGGGAAATTACGTAGGTATAGCCACACACGATGATTATCTGATAAAAGGCGCATATGCTTTAATCAAAAGAAAAAACATTTCCAAAGACAGATTCGAATTTCAGATGCTTTACGGTGTAAAAGAGGATCTGCGCGATAAAATTAACGGCGACGGATACAAGATCAGAATATATGTTCCGTTCGGCGAACACTGGTATAAATATTCCATCAGACGTCTGCAGGAGAATCCTCAGATGGCGTGGCATATTACCAAAAGCATCTTTTCACTGAACTGATGAATGTACTTGGGATCGAAAGTTCGTGCGACGAGACTTCAGTCGCAATAATTTCGAATGGAAAGCTGGTTTCAAATCTAATCTCATCGCAGGATTTTCATACGCAATACGGCGGAGTTGTGCCCGAGCTATCGAGCCGGGCACATCTTCAGATTGTTCTGCCCCTTGTAAAGCAATCGCTAGAAAGAGCCGGCATCTCAGCCGGACAGATAGATCTGGTCTGCGCGACAGCGGGTCCCGGACTCATAGGCGCTCTTCTTGTCGGGTTGTCGTTTGCTAAAGGATTCGCCTATACCCGCCGGAAGCCGTTCATTCCGGTAAATCATATCGAAGGTCATATCTTTTCCGGTTTCCTGATGGAAGAAAAACCGGAATTTCCGTATCTCTGTCTGGTTGTATCGGGCGGTCATACGCTTCTTCTTCTTGTTGAAAGCGATACGGAGATAAAAAAACTTGGAACCACGATAGATGACGCAGCGGGTGAGGCATTCGATAAAATCTCAAAATTACTCGGATTCGGATATCCCGGCGGACCGAAGATACAGGAAGCCGCGCTGGATCAAAGAACGGATTTTACAGAATTCCCCGTTGCGCAATGCAAGAATCCGTACGATTTTTCTTTCAGCGGACTTAAAACATCAGTTCTCCGGTTCATTCAGAAGGAATACGGTGAGCCTTCTAAAATTCCATCGGAACATCTGCCTCTAATTGCGTCATCATTCCAGTACTCCGCAGTAAGAGCACTCATTTCAAAACTTGAAAAAGCGCTTCAGAATTATCCGGTAAAGTCGATCTCGCTTGTAGGCGGAGTAGCAGCTAATAAATTGCTGCGTGATGAATGTTCAAAACTTTCGATAAGATATAAAAAGAAATTTATTGTCCCTTCACTGGAATTCTGCGGAGATAACGGGGCTATGATAGCATACCGCGGTTTAAGACTGCATGAGAACGGAATTAAGTACACTTTCGATTTTAACGCGTTCCCGTCGTTGAGCGATCATACATTCATAAAATGATTATCTGAATCAGACCCGGTTTAACACTTCTTAAAAGTAAAAAAATAGATATATTAGAATATTACTAAAGAGAAACTGGTTATATGGCGCAGGAGAAAAAAACATTAAAAGATGCATTTACGCGAAAGGAGATACTCATAGTTTCCGGATTCTTCGCGTTTGTACTGGCACTCCTACTCTTTACTTTTTTCTCGCCGAATTATTACAAGGGAACCGGACCGGTAATAATAGATATTCCGAACGGGGCCACGCTAACTCAGGTATTGGATACACTCCATTCCCGCAAGGTTATTCCGAGCAAACTCAATATGAAGATCATCGCATATCTCTACGGCGCGGAGAAGAGGATAAAAGCGGGCAGATACAATATACCGAACGGACTGAGTTACATCCGGCTTGTTGAACTGATTATAGAAGGTTCGCCCGTTTCTCAGAAACTTGTCACCATACCGGAGGGGATCTGGCAGAGCGAAGTAGCACAGATACTTAAGAGAAATCTTAATATAGACTCTGCCAGAATAATGGAGCTAAGCCGCAGCAGGTCATTCATCAATTATCTGAAATTGGATCAAAACAGTCTGGAAGGTTTTCTGATGCCGGAGAGTTACTATTTCTATTCGAATATTACTGAAGAAGAGATACTTACCAGACTGAAGCAGGAGATGGATAAATTTTTTACTCCCGCAATTGAGAAGCGGATGAAAGAATTAAAGATGAACCGGAATGAGATACTTACGCTTGCCTCGATAATCGACGGCGAATCGAACAAGGTGAGCGAATTTAAAACCATCTCAGGCGTGTATCATAACAGACTGAAGATAGGAATGGCTCTGCAGGCGGATCCGACAGTGCAATACCTGATACGTGAAAAACGGAAGAACAGAGTGCTGAAGCAGGATCTTCTCATCAAATCGAAATTCAATACTTATTTATATCCCGGTCTTCCTCCGGCCCCGATTAATAATCCCGGCAAGGACGCGATAATGGCGGCGCTATATCCGGGAAAAAACGGATACCTCTTTTTTGTAGCCGATGGGAACGGCGGGCACTCATTTTCGAAAACACTCAATGAACATGAAATAAATGTGAGCAGATACAGACAATGGCGAAGATCTCAAAAATAATTTTTATACCGGTTTATATAATAGCGCTATTTCTCTTTTCGAAATGCGCAAATCAGCTCCCTCCGGGGGGAGGAGATGTTGATATTACGCCTCCCCAGATAATTGAATTATACCCGGCGGACGGAACGATTAATTATAAAGAGAAATATTTTGAGATCACATTCAGCGAATATGTTGATAAAAATTCGGTACGCGAGGCAATATTCATTTCTCCGGCGCTTCAGAGACCGCTGACCTACGACTGGAGCGGCAGATCGCTGGCTGTTATAATAGAGGATACATTAAAAGAGAATACGACTTATACCATAAGCATCGGAACGGATGTAAAAGATTTAAATAACGGAAACAAGATGGCTGAGTCGTTCACATTCGCGTTTTCGACCGGTTCCAAGATTGATAAAGGGAAGATTACGGGAAAAGTTTACAGCCTGGATCCCGGAGGCGTGATGGTTTTTGCATACAGAAACTCCGGCTTTGAATTCGATCCTTCGATTCAGAGACCCGATTATATTTCGCAGGCGGGAAAAAACGGAAAATTTACTTTACCGGGACTTGGGGAGGGCAGTTACTCTGTTCTTGCCGTGAGAGATAAACTGCGGGATTCAAAGTATCAGAAAAATGATGATGAATTCGGTGTTCAATATAAAAATCTGGAATTGAATGAGAAATTCAATGAGATAAATAATGCGGATTTCTTTCTGACGAAAGAAGACACAATAATTCCGAAAGTTTCAAATGTTATAATGAAGGACCGGAACCATCTGCTGGTTGAATTCTCAGACCGGATAGACAGCACTAAATTATCCGGTTCAAATTTTGTTTTTTACGATTCCGCATCAGGTTCAAAGATCTCGCCTGAATTCATCTTCAAGGGAGACGCGAAATCGAACCAATACTATCTGGGGCTTACGGATACGCTCGCAGAGAAGGAGGGGTGGGTTCTGATATCGAAAGGAATTACGGATCTGTCATTGAACAGTTCTATAGAAGAAAAGACTGATATTACAGTCAAGAATGATTTAGATACTCTTAAGCTGAAAGTATTAAACGCCGCAGGTCCGCTCCCATCGGGAAGAGTCGATTACGAAGAGCCGGGTTTTACTCTTACATTCAACGATGCTCTCGACAGTTCGCTGGTTCTGCAGAGACTTACGGTTGAGGACGAAAAGGGGAACATTTATCCATATAAAATTTTCAGGAATGACGATGCAAGTTATGTAGTAACTCTTCTTTCGGGATTAAAACAGAGTACAGAATATATTGTAAAGACGGATCTGAGAAATTATACCGATTTCAGCGGCAACCGAATCGACTCTTTATTCAAGAATAAATTCACCACATCGAATGAACTGGACTTCAGCGGCGCGTCGGGGGAAAT
>JBAYWA010000078.1:0-7386 GCA_041674325.1 Melioribacteraceae bacterium
AATTGAAGCGATTAAGGAGATTGTGGCAAAAGTCTGGATTTATATTGTTATCGGAATTGCTGTCGGTGCCGTAATTCATGGATATGTCCCGGAAAACTTTATGGCTTCACTTATGGGAAAAAGTGCCTGGTGGTCTGTTCCAATTGCAGTTGTATTAGGTGTTCCGATGTATTCCAATGCTGCCGGGATAATACCAATAGTTCAAGCGTTACTGGAGAAAGGCGCATCACTCGGAACGGTACTGGCATTTATGATGAGCGTTATAGGTCTTTCTCTCCCCGAGACAATTATTCTGAGAAAAGTATTAAAGCTTAGACTGATTTTTACATTTGTTGGTGTCGTAGCTGTTGGAATAATTATAGTCGGCTATCTTTTTAATTTGCTATATTGACGGGAATTGAATGGTTTCAGTAAAAATCCTCGGGTTGGGATGTAAAAAATGCCGGAATCTTATGCGGAAGGTGCAGGATATTGCGGCTCAGAATAATATTGAAGCTCAGGTCATAAAGGTTACGGAAATAGAAGAAATAGTAAGTTCCGGCATAATGATGACTCCGGGACTGGTCATCAACGAAAATGTAAAGAGTTACGGTATTATTCCTAAAGACGAACAAATTTTAAACTGGTTAAAAGGAAATTAAAATGTTGAGAGAGATGAAAAATCGTGAAGCGGGAAAATTAATTTTTCTGATTTTTCTTTTTGTATCCGGTCTTACATTCGCCCAATCGGATCCAAAAGTGACTTTTGTTGAGCTTGGGTCCGTCAATTGTATTCCCTGCAAACAAATGCAGCCGGTTATGAAAGCAATTGAAGAAAAGTATGGAGAACAGGTAAAAGTAATTTTCCATGATGTATGGACAGACGAAGGTAAACCTTATGCTAGTAAGTTTGGCATTAAGCTAATACCCACACAAGTATTTTTAGATGATAAGGGAAAGGAGTTTTTCCGTCACGAAGGGTTCTATCCGGAAAAAGAAATAGATAAACTTTTGAATGCAAAAGGGGTAAAACCGGTTAACAAGAAAAGATAATATGATAGACGGAATTTTCAATTTTCTTTACGAGGCAATGAACGGCGCTGTATGGATAGCAGTTCTTGCTTCATTTGCTTGGGGTGTATTATCAATACTACTATCACCATGCCATTTATCAAGCATTCCGCTTGTTGTTGGTTTTATTAGCTCACAAGGCAAAATGTCTCTCTCAAGAACGTTTAATATCTCGCTAGTATTTTCAGTTGGTATACTTATTACGATTGCTCTGATCGGAATTTTAACAGCTTCGCTTGGAAGAATGATGGGAGATTTAGGGGGAATCGGAAACTATCTGGTAGCCGGAATCTTTTTTATTGTCGGATTCTATCTCCTTGGTATAATTAAATTTGATTGGAACAGAGGATTAAAGCCGACAAAAGCTAAAGGATTATTGGCTGCACTAATACTTGGTTTGCTTTTCGGACTTGCATTAGGGCCCTGCACGTTCGCGTATATGGCTCCTGTTCTTGGCATTGTATTTCAAACAGCACAAACAAACTATTTTCTGGCAATGATGTTTTTGCTTGCATTCGGGATTGGACATTGCGCTGTAATTGTGGGAGCCGGAACATTAACCGGAAAAGTTCAGAAGTATTTGAACTGGAGCGAAGAATCAAAAACCATATTGTGGGTAAAAAGGATTTGCGGCATTTTTGTCATTTTAGGAGGAGTATATCTTCTGGTTCAAATCATGTAAATTCCGACCAGACAGAATTTTTCTCTTCCATACATTTTACACAGCTTTACTAACATCTCCGGCTTATCTCAAAAATGTATGATTTTTCGATCCGGGATCACTTTTACTCATCAGTTTCTCCAACTGAATTTGTACGGCTTTTTTCAGAAACCCTAGACCGCAGGTTTGATCTAGCTGCTTATTTTTTCCAGCCTTATATCATCAAACCAAACTTTGCAGCCTTGATTATCCCTACTGTCAACCGCCGCCCTGATAAGAACTTTTGTTGTCCCCGGAGGAATCCTGAAGATTGCATTCACACGCCTCCATTCCGTGTTTCCGACGATTGAAAACATTTTGCGGGTTGTAACACTGGTGATTATCCTATTTTCAATATTATTCCAGAACTGTACTTCGATGTAGGGAGACCTTACTGTAGCTCTTGTTCTGATCCACCCCGTTAATTCATAGATGCCATTTTTAATACCGCCCGAGCTCCGGATCCAATTATAAATTGTATTACCGGATCCGTGGGTTTTATAAATCTCAATTGAAATCGAACGGTCACCGCTATATGATATTGAATTATCAATCGAAAGAAGCGCGTACTTCCGTCCAAATTGATTTGCAGTCCATCCGTCGGGATGCTCATCGTCATCGAAATTATTCTCGAAATCCCCGTTTATATCATTCGTCATTTTTAAACCGCCGCAGGCGGTAATGAAAGAGATCAGACAGACAAAAGCAGCCATGTTTAATTTAATCATCATGATTGGCGCAGCTCAAATAATTCGAAATACGTTAAAAGAAAAAACGGGCCCCGATTCCGGCATCGAATCCAAAACCTGTTGAGCTTACGAGCTGAAGCGACGGAACAATCTCCATAAAAATATCTATTGGAGTGGAATCCGGTGTCCAGGCTATACCAAATACTCCTCTTACTGCAAAAGTACCGGAGTATTGAGGACCTGTATTGATTCTTCCGCCGATTCCATAGAAAAGCGGGAATTGTCCGTTTGCGCTTACCGCGTTAAATGAGTGCCAAAGATAATCCACGTGAATGTGTGTTCGTGTGACTTTGTTATAATCAGGATCTGATCCTCCAAACTTATAACCCTGGACTGACCAGCCGACACCAAATGCCAGCGCGTTCACCTTCGATGTCCATAACTTTGCGCTGATCCCCGTCGGCTCACCTATAATAACTCCCAATCCGAATTTTTTATTTTGTCCGTATGAGTCGGGGGCATTCAATAAACCAATTATGATTATTACGACACTTAACAGCCGTTTCATCCTTACACCTTTTTATTATTAAAGAACGGGGAGATCTGTCCTTACAACACTGATCTCCCCTTTATTAATTAAGACAGCAGTACCGACATTTTGCCAGGCTTCGACAAACAGAGATGAATACTTTATCCGTTTCTCAATTCATATTCGCAATGATTAGAATATGTGATGCGGCATTTACCTGGGACGACGAGGCGCCGACCAGCGCTGCCTGCACCAATGTTTTAACTGTATTGTAAAAAGAAACATATCCGTTTATAATCAAACCAGCTGAAGCGCCAGTTCCGAAGGATGATGTTAGAACGGCTTTTGCTCCCGTTCCAGAATTAATCGAGGTATCCAGGGTTTCTATAAAACCCGAATAAGCGCTCAGAGCCAATTGAAGCTGAGTCTTTGCTGTGGCGTGATATTGAACGAACGCGCTGCTGATCTGATCCAGATCCGATGAATTTTTTATGGAATTGTAAAGTGTCGTTCCCGCAGAAGCCATCAGATTCACTTGCGCATTTGAAGCTCCGGCAGCCTGGAACTGTTGGTTCATTGCATAACCTAGTGTCACAGCAAATCTTTTATAAAATGATTTTGATAATGCCAGTCTTGCCGCCGGTTCCATAGATGCCGACGCGCTTGAGAAGGCCGATAATCCGATCCTAGTAAGTTCGGCATAAGTTGTCGCATTAATGTTATTGCTTGCGCATGCCGAAATTACATTCCCTTCATAACTTCTGAAATGATTCTCTCTTTCGGCTTCGGAATCGCCCGAGGCATATGATTCCTCATCCATTTTTGCGCTGGCAGCGGCTTTTGCATTAACAAACGCCTGCATCTGCGTTCCTGAAATTCCAAAATATGAATTGGCTGCCGCCTGGGTCATTGCCTGCGATTTTGCGCGGACTGCATTTATAAATTGTGTCTCGGCAGTTGCATTCCCCCGGATTTTGATAGCGGCTTCTTCTGTAAGCAGCGCTTTAATATCCGATTCCGATACTTCACCGGAATAGCCTCCGCCTACAACCCTTATATAAAGTTCGGCTTCGGTGCTGGATTCATCATTAAGAGGAGGGGCATAAACTGTAGCTCCGCTTCTTACAGTTGAGGATACAATTGCTTTCCATTTTATAGCGCCCTGTTCCGCCACTATTATAAGATTATTAACATTGCTAAGATTCGTTTCAACCACAAATTTGCCGCTGACGTCGGTCTGAACGCTTTGAGTTGAAACTGTTTTGAGAGAACCGTCTGCCTGAACCTGTGCAAGAGTCACTAAAGCTCCCTGCACGGAAACTTCAGCCGATTCCGATGATCCGCTTTTGCTTAATATTTTTGCCATGCCGTTTGAAGATGAGATTCTTCCTGAAACTTTTGAAGTTTCTCCCGGGGATACAATCGGATTATCCTCATTTGAGCATGCTGTTATGAGCAATAGGAACATCAGGACTGCTCCAGCACCGAACATTTTTCCGGAAATAGATTTTATATGTAACATGATTCATTTCTCCTTTACTTGTGAGATGTTAAATAATGGTTAATGCATATTATTTAAAAAATCAGTTTACCTTATATGGTATTCCCCATGTTTTTTCAACCACCGGAGCGTCAGCATCATAGGCCGAAGCTCTTGTTAAAGCATTTATCACCGCGTGCATTCTTCCTCCGAATGGCGGTACTCCCCAATTCCTTTCGTAAGTCCTTCGATAACTATCCCCTTCCTGAACTGTTGAGACAAGTGTGAAATTATATTTGTTTTTCTGTCCACCGTTCATCATTGCGCCATAAGTGATTGTCATCAGATCAGGATCACTCGATTTGCTCAATATTTCCACTCTCAGTTTAACATCATCGTTCTTTTTAAACCAGGTGAGCAATTTTTTCCAGCCGCTCCATTCGAATCCGGATTCCAGAGCCTCATGCCCTTTCTTATCATCGTCCTCTTCATCATTATCGTCAACTTTCTGTTTATCTTTTCCGACATTAAAGAAATAAGTGCCTGGATCATCTACAACTATTGAATTTCCATTTCCGGCAGTCAAAGTAAGTTTTGTAATCTGAAGACTGTCGCTTTCAGTTCCGCCGGCCGGAAGAGAGATGGATGTGATTTTCCAGTCTGTAGTATCATTACCGGTATCCGCAATCTTCCTGTATTTGATGAACCGGGTAATCGTTGTTGAAAACGGTTTACGTATTACTGTATCTACACGGGAATTTATTCCAATAGTAGGAGTCTGAAAAGAACCGGTGATAATCAATTCTCCGTCAAATTTCTGAACGAGCGTTCCGGATGCGGTTGTACTGTCCTTCACCAGGGTTAAATCCCTGCTGACCGGATTGAGTCTTTGTCTCACTTTTACAGGATAAAAGTTCTTGTACAATGCCCCTTCCGAAACCGCGGCTTCATCTTCAGCATAATTAGGAGTGAATGAATTTACAGACGGACTGTTCTCTGTGATTTTCCTCAACGCCCTCAGCACCGAATCATCGGAGGAATAGGGATCTACAATCCCGTTATTATCTTTGCAGCCGGACGAGATAACTGCAAGAGCAATTAGTAAAAAAAGAGAAGCAAGAATAGGATAAGCGCGTTTCATAACTACCTCCAGATTGTTTGTTAATTAAATTTCTTTTATACACAAATTGCCTGTAATCATTTCTTCATTTCCGAAACACTTTTTTTTGAAAAATTTTTTTAACTTCATCAGATCGGAAGATTTATCGAAGAAATACTTAATTGATAATTTTTCATAAATATTCTTGTATTGCTGCATTCCGTAGTTCGAACAGACTATTAACATCGGCTTATGATATTGGGAATCGCAAAAAGTAACCAGGTCCAATCCGCTCTGATCGCTTAATTGAATGTCGAGTATCACCACTTCCACTTTTATACTCTGCATAATCCTTTTTGCTTCTTCAACTGTTCCGGCTTCAAAGACCGCATCGAATATCTTTTCAAGATCAAGAAATCTGATCAACGCTCTTCTTACCCTTTCCGAACCATCAACAATTAGTATTCTCATTTCCATTCTTCCGTTTTCTTGGTGGAAAAGATAAAAGTCTAAGGTTTTATTGTATGCAGTCGAATTTTGCAAAAGAATGTGGTCGGTTTTACGGCAGGGAAAGAGGGGAAATATTGCGTTTAATCAGTATTTTTCAATTAAATCGTTATCTATCGCATAACGGATGAGATCCGCCGTGGATTTGATATTTAATTTCTCCTGAATTCGTGCTTTATAAGAGGCAATTGTATTCACGCTCAGATTCAAAGATTCGGCAATTTCCGTTATTTTATTTCCTTTTGCTAATAGCCTGAGCACTTCGAATTCCCTGTTTGAAAGATTCTCATATGGTTTTAGAGAGGATGACTTATTTGGATTGAGAATATACTCCTCAATTATCTCCGATTTAATATATTTTCCCCCTTTTTCAATTTTTCTGATAGCGCTTATTATCTCGCTCGGTTTGGCGTTTTTACTCAAATAACCATCCGCGCCCATATTAATTGCCCGTCTTGCAAATTTCTCGTCCGGGTAGATGCTGAACATTAAAATCTTAGTCTCAGGATAACGTGCTTTCAAATCTTTTATGAAATCAAGTCCGCTTTTATCCGGCAGCGAGATATCAAGTATCAGCAGGTCAACCACTGTATCTTCAAGATGCTTTTCGAGTTCTCCAATGCTGGCGGCTTCCGCGACTATACGGAAATCTTCCTGTTTAGTCAGGATTTTTTTCAGACCCTCTCTTATTATTTCGTGGTCATCGGTGATCGCAATTTTCATAATGCCCCGTTTTTAGATAATATTTTTTCCGCGGGAATTGAAAGAAATATAGTTGTTCCTTTTCCTTCACCGCTGTCAATATATAATTTCCCTCCAAGGAAGATCGCTCTCTCTTTCATCCCCAGAATTCCCATCGACCGGTTCAGCGATTCCTGAGCCGGAGGAATTCCCCTTCCATTATCCGAAATAATGAAATTAAGATTATTCTGCTCTCCGGTAATTTTAATATCTACCGAAGTGGCTTCCGCGTGCCTCATGACATTTGTTAACGCTTCCTGAATAATGCGGAACAATGCAACATTTTTTTCGTCGTCAATATTTATTGATTCAAATTCGGATTCAAATTTGCATTCTATACCGCTGATCCTTTCAACCTCGCGGCAGTACTCCTGAATTGCGGGAATCAGACCCAAATGATCGAGCACATAAGAGCGCAGACTTCCGGAAATATCCCGGACTATCTGAATTCCTTTATTAACGAACTCCTGTACCGAATGCAATTCGGTAAGAATCTCTTTGACTGCAGGTTTGGTATCCTGTTCAAAAAGCTCTGTTAACAGGGAGATGTTCAGATTAATGCCGGTAAAAAGCTGGCCCAGCTCATCATGG
>JBAYWA010000079.1:0-7383 GCA_041674325.1 Melioribacteraceae bacterium
AGACAGAATTTTTGATTATCCGCTCCGCTACACCGGCGTGGAAAACCTGCTGGCGCTGTACGGCTATGTGCTTCAGATTTATTGCGATTTCTCCGGCTACTCCGATATGGCTATAGGCGTTGCATTGCTTCTCGGATTTAAGCTGATGGATAATTTTAATTATCCCTTCAAAGCAACAAGCATTGCGGATTTCTGGCGTCGCTGGCATATTTCTCTCTCGAAATGGCTTCTCGATTATCTATTTAAACCGATTCAGATCTCTTCTCGAAGCCTGAGAATTTTCGGAAATGTGATTGCGCTTGTGGTTACTTTTTTCGTCTGCGGTTTATGGCACGGAGCCGGATGGAATTTTATTTTGTGGGGTGTCTTTCACGGTGCGCTGATGTCGATCTCCCTGTTTTTCAAAAAACCGAAAGATAAGTTTTACAAATTTCTCCGCATCTACGACACAAAATTCTTAAAAGTCTTTCAGACTGTCGTTACATTCCACGTGGTGGCTTTTTCGTTTTTAATTTTCCGTTCTCAGGAGATGCAGAACGTAGAAGATATGATCCTTCAGATCTATCAGTATTTCCATGCCGAAGTGTTCCTCCAGTTTGCCGAGAAACTGCCCCTGATTCTCGGTCTGATTTTTATCGGTTATCTGTTTCACTTTCTGCCGGCCAGACTGGGAGTATGGATTCAGAAGATTATTACTATGATGCCTCTGCCTGTAAAAATTTTATTCTTTGTTGTTGTGGTCTGGATTGTAGCGCAGTTCAAATCCGCCGATATACAGCCTTTCATCTATTTTCAATTTTAATATGAGACGGGGAGGCAAAACCGTCTCATATCATTTGGTGGCAAAATTATATTTATTAAAGACTTGACTATCTCAAAAAAAAAAACGCTATTTACTTTTAGAAATCTAAAATAACTGATTTGAAACCAAATGGGGGTGGTATGAAACCCTTTTTACAAACAGTTATACTCCTTTCTTTATTTATAATTCTAAATTCATGCAACAGCAATCCGCTTGAAGAATCAATTATACCCGGCAGAAGAGATTATGTGTGGACAAGAGATACTCTTAAAGCAGATGAAGCAGGGTTCCAATTTTTGAGTGGTATCTGGGGTTCCTCGCCAAATGATGTATGGGTTGTTGGTGATGCAGCTACCTATGTTAATAAAGTCTGGCATTATGACGGAACTAAGTGGAAAAATTATTTGCTTGATCAATTTGCTACCCCGATACAAATTCATGGAATATCCAGTTCAGAAATCTGGATGGTAACTACAATGAGTGATATATGGAAATATGACGGAACAAAATGGTTTAAATATATAACGATAGTGCCCGAAGGATATAAACGAATTCTTTTTGAAAATATATATGGCTATAGAAACAATTTATACGCAATAGGTATTGCTTTGAAACCAGATGGTGATTATTCAGGGATTATAGTTCATTATAACGGAAGTAAATGGGAAATTGTTAATACTCCTCAACTGAAAGAATATTTTGTTAATATTAGATTTATTGAAGGAGGAGATGTTTTGATAGGGGGAATTAATTATTTAGAACCTAATGAACCAGGTAGACTTTATAAACTGAAAAATGGAATATTTTCTTTAATTGGGAAAAGTACCCAGGAATACCGTATAGAAATATTAAATAATAAAATATATGTGAATACAAATAGAAAAATATATGAATACAATAATGGTTCTTTATTTAATGTTCTCGACTTAGCTGGAACCAATTATCTTGGAAGTTTGTGGGGTAGGACCATTAAGGATTTTTTCTCGGCAAATTCGAACTGGAATTTAGGTCATTATAATGGTGCGGATATAATAAATATTTATCCCGCCGAAGGGTACATAATAAACGCTCAAATTTTTGATAAAGAAGTGTTTATAATCTGTCATATCGTCAATAGTATATATTATGTTTTACATGGCAAACTAAACTAAAATAAGCTGAGGGAGGTAAGAGTTATAATATTAAAAAAGGGAAGATGCGGTCACATCTTCCCCGGTGCAAATAAAAAAATTAGACTGCTCATCTAACCGCGTGGTTACCCATGCGCATTTTTATTTGCGCCGTTAAAATAACAGATGGCCAATTAGTAAACAATAGCAATCATTAATGAGGTGAATTATGTTTAGGTCAAAAGTTGTTTTAGTACTTGCAGTTGTCCTTTTGTCAACACATGGTATTTTCAGTCAATCATTCACATACTCTGGTCCAACAAATGTTACAATACCTTATGAAAATTCGAATGTCAACGGAACATACTATTTCTCATATCACAATCTTAGTGGCTTATGTTACCCTTGCATGGTTGTATCAGTAGATAATCAGGTGATTAGTAATAGTCTATGTGATAATCCTTCAACTCCGAGTAATTTCACAATTGGTTTTACGCCTGGAAGCCACACAATTAAATTCAAGCTACTAAGTATCAATTGCCAGACACTAAATTGCTATAACGCGGTGATTCATCAGGAAGAAGAGTTTTCTGTAACATGTAACTTCCAAATTAGTGTTGAAAACATATTTGGGGGAGGATCAATTTATGCCAATGGGAACTCATCCTCTCCCGCTCGTATTACTTCAAGTGTTGGCAGCGTTTCTATTGGAGCTATTGAGCAAAGTTACAGTGGCTATAATTGGATCTGGAATTCTAGTGGTGTTTATAATAGCGAATGGCGTAGGGAACCAAGCCAAGGGGGTGGTACTAGTTTTGACAACTCTCAAAACACATCTTATTCCATTCAAAGCTATGATATAAATACAGCTGTTGTAGCCGGTTTGCGTAAAGTTTGTAACCTAACATTCACTAGTGCGGGCGGTACTGTTTACATAAATGGTTCTGGTTCTCATTCCTCTCCTTATATTGCTCAAGTTGTAGAACAAAATTCAATTACAGCTTCAGGAGAATGGTATTACATCAATGGAATTGAATACACATTTTCTCATTGGAACAATAATCCTGGTTCAAATACAATTACGCCTTCTGCACATGGTACGTACACTGCAGTTTACACTGGTAAACCAACCAACAATGGCGAATATGCAAGCGCGGGCGCTGGCGTCGGTGACCCGATTGAAGTTACATGGACGGATAATCCGAACACAGCGGTAAACCAATTTGAAATATGGCGAAAAGTAAAACATAACGGAGTAACCGGTTCCCCCGTTTTGCTGGCAACAGTAGGCAGAGGTGTGCAGAGTTATACCGATTACGAATATGTTGGGACAGATGGTTATACAAATGACCTTCTCTGGTATGATGTCCGGGCCTATTATTCAACAGAAGGAACATACTCAGATCCTGATTATCAGGCGGTTTACGGAAGATTAGAGGCTTCCAAAGTAGAAGAGGGACAAGTTGCTTCCATTTCAAACGAGCTGCCGGCAGAATACTCAATTTCAAACTATCCCAATCCCTTCAATCCAACTACAACAATAAGTTATCGGCTTCCGGAGAGCGGGTTTGTAACGGTAAAAGTATATGATCTGCTCGGCAAAGAGATATCGACGCTTGTAAATGGGAACAAGAACGCTGGATATCATAATGTTAGTTTTGACGCGGGCAGGTTAACAAACGGAATTTACATTTATACGATAAACGCTGGTAAATATTCTAAATCTAAAAAGATGATTTTGATGAAGTAATGGCCCATCTTGGGCGGAATTTAATTTACTGCACATCCTAAGATATTCATTCAATATGAGACGGGGAGGCAAAACCGTCTCATATTGGCATCTCCGCCTGTTTCATCTGTTTTTGAAAAGCCCTAAAACAATCTTTAATCCAATTTTCCGGGGATTCATTACTTTTTGCATAATTTTTGATAAATTGAACTTCAGATTAGAGTGCCGGAATGTAAAATTTCTCTCAAACCGAGTAAGACGGCAATTAACGCATATAGAAGGATTATGATCATCTCCCGAATCAAATTATATTTTTTACTTTTTCTACTCGCTCTTCCTCAGATTCTGGAAGCGCAGAAAGTTAACACTGACGAAATAAAGAGACTGGCGCTTTCTCACATGCAGGCGGGTCAATTCGGCGAGGCGATAGATCATCTCAATAATTATATAACCGCAAATCCGCAGGAATCTGACGGATATAATCTCCGCGGCTTGTGCTACGAAAAACGTCAGCAGTATGCGAACGGCAGGTTAGACTACAGGCGCGCGATTGCAATCGAATCAAAAAGCGCGGCGAAGAGAGCTGAGTATGAAAAAAACCTGCAGCGTCTCATCGGAATCTGGTATCCTCTTCTAAACAGAAAAATTGAAGGACATCTGAGGGAAATTGCAATTGACGCAAGCAAGCCGTTCAACTATCTGGAGATTGGTAAATCTTATATGCTGATGGAGATCTGGGATAAAGCTGAAGACTGGTACGATAGATATCTCGCAAGAGACGACAACGCTTCCCCCGATGAAATAATCCGATATACCGAAGTACTGGCAAGAACCGGAAGCATTGTTAAAGGCGAACGTATCCTTAAGAAATATGTAGAACGCTTTCCAACCGACTGGAGGCTATGGAGCCGTTACGGATATTTCACGATGTGGCTTGGTAAATATGCGATCTCGAAGAAGGCGTTTGAAACAGCGCTTGGTTTTAAACCTTTTTATAAAGAAGCTCAGGATGGTCTTGATCAGGTAACAAATCAGGCATACCTGACCCAGGAGAGCCCGCGCGCATTCGAAAAAGAATATCCTATAGACAGGTATTACCGCATTTTAAGAAAAACTCCCGATGATATTGAAACCCGCTTCAAACTTATTGACGAATTAATCAATGCGGAAAGAATCGAAGAAGCTTATCAGCAGCTGCTGGTTATCGGTTCAACAAAACCTGAAGATGAGCGTTATAAAGAAAAATATGATTATGTAACTGAATTCAGAAGCAAGACTTACCGCGAAAGACTCGACAGCGCCAAAGTTCGTCTTCTCAACGACTCAAGCGATAAAGAAGCATTAAAATTAGTTGCCGAGTATTATGAGTACCTTCAGGAGTTTGACAGCGCAAGAGTTATTCTGGATCAGTATTTTGAACAGTATCCGGACGAGAAAGATCCGGCTCTCCGCTACAGATGGGCCAGAATAGCATCTACGAGCCGTGAATTTGATAAAGCGATTGAGATTACCGATAAACTTATTATTGATGATCCGGGAAATTTAGAGTACCAGCTTTTCCGCGCGCAGGTGGCGGTCTGGATCAACCGAGACATCGAGCTTTCCCAGCAGTATCTTGAAAACGTTTTGAAGAGCAGGCCTAATTCAATAGCAGCGTTAGTCTCGATGGGGTCAATAAAGCTTGTGCAAAGAGATTTTGAAGCTGCGCAGGATTATTCGAACCGGGCAAAAGAAATCGATCCCACGAATGAAGATGTAATAAAGCTGCAGTCCAATATCGACTGGCAGAAGATGAGGTTTGAAGAGGAGAAATTATATACCATTCTGGAACAGGGAAGAGAAAAAGTTATTGAGCAGGATTATCTTGCGGCTCTCCCATTCTACGAAGATTATCTTTCAAAAGCCGAACCGAACAATCTGATATTAAAGGAATACGGCGACGTTCTCTTTCAGGCAAAAAATTATACCGCGGCTTTGGATACATACAACAAGGTACTCTCATTCGGCGATAATTATGAGGCGCAGAAACAGAGAGCCGCTCTCTATTTCACAACCGGAGATTCACTTCAGGCCCTCAGTGAATATAAAGATCTTGTAAGACAGGACTCCACCGATTTCGAAGCCAATTTATATCTGGGCGATTCTTATGCAAAGTTAGCCGAGAACGATTCCGCACGCACAATATATAATAATCTGCTCGACTGGCGACTCGATTCCACACAGGTAAGCATTGTTGAGCAGCATAAAAAATGGCTTCCGGTTACGGGCATTGCCGCAATTTTCGAAACATTCCCAAGCAATATCGGATTCGCTCCATCACTCTCCTATTATTCGGATAATGTCAGTTTTAGCATGCTGACTGCCGGAGGACGCCTGGAACTCGGCGTAACAAATTTTCTCTCAATCGGCGGCATGTTCTCGCGCAGTTCAATCAAAGCAAAAGCCGCCAGCCTCAACCTTGACGCATTAACAGCCATGGAGGATTCGGGAAATCCGTTTAGCGGCCAGCGACTGTTTACTACCTTCAAGGGACTTATCCTCTTGCGCCTCGGCAGCTACATCAATATGGGAGTCGGACTCGGAATCAGTGGATCGCTCGGCAATTTCACGCGTGACGACCAGGATTTTTCAATTGCATTCGAAAAGGCAGATACTATAAGAGTAGGATTTAATTATCAGAATTCAGACGCGGTGATAATTTTGAATTCACCCTATCTTATCGATACACGCTACTATGCTTCGTTATACAAGGTTGATTCATACTACAGAAACAGAGAGGGATTAAGATTGTCCGGTTATTTTCAGTACATACGTGTAGATGACGATAATGCCGGCAATGATTTTAGCGTCAGACTCGGAAAATATTTCTGGCCGGATATAGCATTGGGATATGAATATCTATATTCCAATTATAAACGAAAATCGGATTTTTATTATTCTCCGCGAAATTTCGAATCACACAGTTTATGGCTGGAAAACGATCTGGACAAACAGCAAAAATTAAAAATATCCATCGGCGGAAAAATAGGGCTCATTCCCCAGAGCAGTCTCATAGCACTGGAGGGACATATAAGCGCACAATATACTGTCTTTAACGGTTTAACCCTGTCCGGAAGAATCAGTGTCGGAAGCGCGTCGCGCGATAATTCCAGCTACCGGTATTTCTCCGGATCTCTTTCGGCCTACTGGTCGATCCTGTAATAATATTTCACAATTCCTTCTTCTTCAATTATAATCCGGAGTTCATAATTTGAGATCATTCATATTAATTCTTGTTTTCATGCTATTCACAATTCTTGAAGCACAGGAATTGGAATTTTACGGAGAGGCTCAACAAGGGGGAATTATTATAGGCATCGGTAAAAATATTGCCGGTGTTCAATTGAACAGCACTAAACTTACGGTGGATAAATCGGGTTATTTTATCTTCGGATTCGACAGAGACGCCAAGGGGCTCCACAAATTAAAAGTCCGGTTCAAAAATAAAAAAACTGAAACCATCGAATACAATATCGAACCAAGAGAGTATGAAGAACAAAGTCTGACTATCTCGAAAAAATATGTTGTTCCGCCGAAGAGAGAATCAAGAAGAATTAAAAGAGAAGCCAGATTGATGAAAACCGCCCGGGCGAAAGTCGGAAAATTGAAGAGCGCCCTTTACAGTGCCGGTTTTTCAAATCCGGTCGACAGCGTCAGCATCGGAAGCGTATTCGGAAGTCAAAGAATCCTCAACGGCAGAAAAG
>JBAYWA010000080.1:0-7246 GCA_041674325.1 Melioribacteraceae bacterium
AAAAGTGCCGGATAGAGTTGCTTTATCTACAGACAACCATATGTAAACGTTGTCTTTTGTTCTTCTTAACGAGTTATGGATTGCATCCAGTTTTTTACTTTTCTCACGGACGGAAATGACGTCGCCCGCCGAAAGTGAAAAGGATGGGATGTCAACTGTCTTTCCGTTAATGAGGAAATGTCCATGAAGAACTAATTGACGAGCTGATTTTCTAGAAGGTGCAAATCCCAGACGATATACAACGTTATCCAGTCTTCTTTCCAACAGTTTGATCAGATTGCCGCCCGTAATACCTTTCTGGCGGTTGGCTGTTTCAAACATATTATGAAATTGAGTCTCCTGTAAACCGTAGATTCTCTTAACTTTCTGTTTTTCTCTAAGCTGTACGCCGTATTCCGAAAACTTTGCTCTTCTAGTCAATCCGTGCTGACCTGGAGCATAATTTTTTTGTTCAAGCGGACATTTTTCCGATAAACACTTAGTGCCTTTTAAAAATAATTTCTGTTTTTCCCTTCTGCATAATTTGCAGCTGGGACCGGTGTATCTTGCCATCTAAAGTTTCTCCTATTAAACTCTTCTACGTTTTGGTGGTCGGCATCCGTTATGCGGAATTGGAGTCTGATCCTTTATGGAGAGAATATCCAACCCTGCCGTACTTAATGCTCTGATTGCTGCTTCACGTCCGGATCCTGGTCCTTTAACAAAAACGTCAACCTTTCTCAATCCCAGATCATACGCTTCTTTAGCCGCAGCTTCAGCAGTAACTTGAGCGGCAAACGGCGTATTCTTTCTTGATCCCTTGAAACCGTTTTTACCGGCTGTGGACCAGGAAATTGTATTGCCATAAATATCCGTCAGCGTAACAAGTACGTTATTGAAAGAGGCTTTAATATGAGCCACGCCAACAGCATCAACGTGAACTTTCTTTTTAGTCTTTTTTACAACCTTAGCCAATTTTACTCCTCAAAAAAAATTATTAATTACTTCTTAGCCGGAGTTTTCTTCTTGCCGGCGACAGTTCTGCGTTTACCTTTACGAGTTCTGGAATTTGTTCTTGTGCGCTGCCCGCGTACAGGTAAACCTCTTCTGTGGCGGATACCGCGGTAAGAACCTATGTCCATCAATCTTTTAATGTTCTGCTGGACTTCGCTTCTCAGCGCTCCTTCGACTCTGTATTCAGAGGTCATAACAGAACGGATTTTGGCAATTTCTTCTTCGGTTAAATCGGAAACTTTTTTATCGGGATTTACACCGGCCTTGGTTAAAATCTCCATTGAAGATCTGTCACCGATGCCAAAGATGTAGGTCAATCCGATATAAGCTTTCTTATTTTTTGGTAAATCAACACCAGCTAAACGAGCCAAATCTATAACCTCCTAAGTTTAACCTTGTCTTTGTTTGTGTTTAGGGTTTTTGCAGATCACTCTTACAACCCCTTTTCTTTTAATGATCTTACAGTTCTCACAAATCTTGCGAACAGATGAGCGGACCTTCATTTATTTCTTCTCCGTTATTTATATCTGTATGTAATTCTACCTTTATTCAAATCATACGGCGACAGTTCTATGGCAACCTTATCGCCCACTAAAATTTTGATGAAGTGCATCCTCATCTTACCTGAAATATGCGCCAGAATCTCGTGACCATTATCCAGACGGACTTTAAAATGAGCATTTGGTAATGTTTCAGTAACTATTCCGTCTACTTTTATCGGTCCCTGTTTAGCCATCTATCTCTATTCACACTTCGTTAATATTTCTGGTTTACCGTCAATAATTGCAATCGTATGTTCAAAATGTGCAGATGGCTTTCCGTCAAGTGTTAATACCGTCCATCCGTCCTCCGCAACAATCACTCTGTAAGATCCCATGTTTACCATCGGCTCTATCGCAAGCGTCATTCCGTTCTTTATAACCGGTCCGTTTTTCTTTTTGCCGTAATTAGGAATTTGCGGCTCCTCATGAAGATGCTTTCCTACTCCATGACCGCACAAATCCCTTACAACAGAGAATCCGTTCTCCTCAACGTAAGTCTGAACAGCGCTGGCAATATCCCCGATCCGGTTTTTTTCAACAGCCTGCTCAATGCCGAGATACAAAGATTTCTCGGTTACATCCATCAGTTTCTGCTTTTCCGATGAAATATTTCCGACTGCGACAGAAAGAGCCGCGTCTCCGAAGTAGCCGTTTTTCTCTACTCCGACATCGATGGAAATAATCTCGCCGTCTTTAAGAACCTTGTTACCGGGAATCCCGTGAACAACTTCATCATCAATTGAAGAACAAATCGAGCCCGGAAAATCGAACGAGCCTGCCTGCGAATATCCCTTAAATGCAGGCCGTGCGTCATTGCTCCGGATATAATCTTCAGCAATCTTATCGAGCTCTTGCGTCGTTACGCCAACTCTGACGTTACGCTTCACTAACTGTAATGTCTCTGCTACTATTTTGCAGCTTTCACGAATGTAACCTATTTCGCTACTGCTCTTAATTAATATCACAATAAATCTAGAATCTTCTGCCTTTTAGTTTACCGGATTTCATAAATCCGTCATAATGCCTCATCAAAAGATGAGATTCAATTTGCTGAAGCGTATCCAATGCAACACCGACAATAATCAGAAGGCTGGTGCCGCCGAAGAATGAGGCAAAGTTGCCGCTCACTCCGAATTTTGAAATGAATGCCGGCAGAATCGCAATTATTGCAAGGAATACAGACCCGGGCAATGTAATCTTTGTTAGAATATTATCTATAAAATCAGCAGTCTGCTTGCCCGGTCTTATACCCGGAATAAAACCGCCCTGCTTCTTCATATTTTCAGCAACATCCTGAGGATTAAAAGCGATGGCTGTATAAAAATATGTGAAGAAGATGATCATCAATGCATATATAAACGAGTAAGTCATACTTTGATAAGTGAAATACTGAGCTATAGTCGCAATGAATTCGTTATCCGGGAAAAATGAAAACAGCGTGCTGGGTATGAACATAATCGACTGAGCAAAAATAATAGGCATAACACCGGCTGTATTAACTCTTAGCGGGATGTACTGAGTGACTCCGCCGTAAACTTTTCTTCCAACAACTCTCTTTGCATATTGTACGGGAATTCTTCTGGTTCCTTGTGTAACAAGAACAACTCCGGCTATAATGAGAACCATCAGCGCAATAATTACAACTTCAATTACCAGGTTTCTCTGACCGCTGGCGATGAGCTGATATTCATCGAGCACCGCAAACGGAAACCGGTTTATGATACCTATGAAAATTATAAGTGAAATTCCGTTGCCTATTCCCTTCTCCGTTATCTGCTCGCCCATCCACATAATAAACATTGTGCCGGCAACCAGAATAGTTACAGAACTTAATGTCCAGAGAATTCCTCTTACCGCTTCAGGAACAATTGGTCCGCCGGCAGGTACAGACATGCTCATAAGATGAATAGTAACGCCCCATGCCTGAAAAGCTGAGATAAGAACTGTGCCGTAGCGGGTAAGCTGAGTAAGCTTTTTTCTCCCCTCTTCGCCTTCGCGCTGAAGTTTCTGGAAATAAGGAATTACCGCGCCGGCTATCTGCAAAATAATGGAAGCCGAAATGTAAGGCATAATTCCAAGCGCAAATATCGCGGCATTTGAAAAAGCACCACCCACAAACAGATCGTATAGACCGAACAGATTATTGGTATCCTGATTTGCAGCGGCCTGATGAAGCAGCGCCGTGTCAATACCGGGAATCGTAATGTGAGTTCCGATTCTGACAATTACAAGCAGAGCGACAGTATAAATTATTCTCTGGCGTAATTCATGAATCTTAAAAATATTCCGGAAAGTTTCTTGTAATTTTGCCATTAAAATTTAATCTCTTTAATAGTTCCGCCTAAGGATTCAATTTTTTCCTTTGCAACAGCGCTGAATGAATGCGCTTCAACATTTAATTTCACCTTCAACTCGCCCTGCGCAAGAATTTTAAATGGTGCAGCAGCTTTGGAGATAGCACCGCTCTTGTATAAAGAAACGGCATTAACCTCGCCATCCTGAATTTTTTTCTCATCAACAAGTCTCTGAAGAGTCGAGAGATTGATCACCTGATTGATGATTTTGAAAGGGCTTTTAAAACCTCTTTTGGGAAGTCTTCTCTGAAGGGGCATCTGACCGCCTTCAAACCAGACTGGGAATTTAGCTCCCGCTCTGGAGCGCTGACCGTTTTCACCGCGTGTAGCAGTTCCGCCATGACCGGAACCCTCTCCGCGTCCAATTCTTTTTACTTTTTTGTTCGAACCTTTTGCAGGTTTCAGATTACTTAGAATATTCATTTATCACCTTACGCTTCAATTTCTTCAACTTTTACAAGATGGTGTACTTTTCTGATCATTCCTCTTATCTGAGGCGTATCATTTTTAATCACAAAATGATTAGGTCTGGCTAGACCCAGCGCTTCTATTGTTCTCTTCTGCGGAACGGGACGATCGATAACGCTTCCCACTTGAATAATTTTTATTTTCTTTGCCATCATATCCTCAAAATTACAGATTGAATAACTCAGTTACTTTTAATCCGCGTTTACGCGCCATAGTTCTTGCATCAACCAGATTCAACAATGCGTTCAAAGTAGCTTTAACCTGATTATGCGGATTGCTGGAACCGAGTGATTTGGTAAGAATATCCTGAACTCCCGCTGCTTCAAGCACTGCACGTACGCCGCCGCCCGCTATCAATCCGGTACCAGGCGTTGCCGGTTTCAGAAGCACGGATCCGGCTCCGAATTTTCCGGTAATCGGGTGGGGTATAGTTCCCTTTATAATTGAAACTCTATAAACGTTTTTCTTAGCGTCGTCAATGCCTTTCGAAATTGCATCGGTAACTTCGTTTGCTTTACCAAGACCAACACCAACGTGACCGTTTGAATCTCCCACAACAACAATTGCGTTAAAGCTGAATCTTCTACCGCCTTTAACAACCTTTGCAACTCTGTTTATGTGAACGATCTTCTCTTTAAGATTCTCAAGACCCGATACTTTTTTGTACTTGAAATTCAATTTTAGCTCCCTTGTTTACGAACTTATTTAATCTTTTTTGAATCGTCTAATTTTTTGGCTGCCGGGAGAGGAGTCGAACCTCTACAGACGCCTCCAAAGGGCGTTGTCCTGCCATTAGACGACCCGGCAATCCTTACAATTTAATTCCGCCTTCGCGGGCGCCTTCGGCAACGGCTTGTACCCTGCCGTGATAACGGTAACCGCTTCTGTCGAATACAGCAACGGTTATCCCTTTTTCAGCTGCTCTTTTTGCCAACAATTTGCCTACTGCTTTGCTCTTGGAAACCTTGCCCTTTGAACTCTTTAGTTCATCTGCAAGCTCCTTCGACAAAGATGAAGCATCAACCAATGTAATTCCTTTTACATCATCAATTAATTGAGCATACATATTGTTAGCGCTTCTAAAAATTGAAAGGCGCGGACGTTCGGCAGTGCCGGAAATTTTTCTCCGTATTCTGGCTTTCTTTGTTGCTCTATGTGTTGTGTCTTTCAAAAACATTTCTAAATTCTCCTATTACTTACCGGCTGTCTTGCCTGCTTTACGTACAATAACTTCATTAGAGTACTTAATACCTTTTCCTTTATACGGTTCAGGTTTTCTGAATGATCTGATTTTAGCGGCTATCAATCCAACCAGTTCTTTATCGTAACCCGAAATCTTTACCTGTGTCGGAGCCGGAACTTCGATCTTAATTCCTGCCGGCGGTAAAAATAAAATTGGGTGTGAATAACCAATGGTGAACAAAACGCCTTCGCCCTTGGATTCGGCTTTGTATCCGACGCCTACAATATCAAGAGATTTTGTATAACCTTCAGTAACACCCTTTACCATGTTATTAAGTAAGGCGCGTGTTAAACCATGAAGGGCTCTGTTCTCTTTAAGATCGTTCGGTCTGGTAACAATAATCTCTTCTTTTGTAACATCTACGGTGATGCTGGGATGTATTTTCATTTCCAGTTCGCCGAGCTTTCCTTTAACCTTAATGGCGCCGCCGGTTTTGGTTATTGTTACATCCTTAATGGGAATTGGTTTTTTACCTATACGTGACAATTTCTTTTCCTCTTAAAATTTTTTTTACCAAACGTGGCAGATAACTTCGCCGCCAACTGCTTCTCTTTTTGCCTGTTTATCAGACAACAGACCTTTGGGTGTGGATAGAACAGCTATTCCAAGTCCGTTCAACACTCTAGGGAGTTTTTCCTTGCTGACATATCTTTTCAATCCCGGTGTCGAGATTCTTCTTATACCGGTAATTGATGGGGCGCCATTAATATACTGAAGATGAACTCTCAATACGTTCTGCTTGTCGTCTTCAACTACATTATAGTCTTTAATAAATTTATTGTTCTTTAAAATTTCTGCTAAGCTGATCTTCATTTTCGAAGAAGGGATATCAACAAATTTCTTTTTTGCTTTAACAGCATTTCTGATTCGCGTTAAAAAATCCGCAATCGGATCGGTGGTATGCATTTACATTTCTCCTTCAGTTACCAACTTGCTTTTTTAAGACCGGGAATTAAACCTTTCAACGCCATTTCGCGAAGAACCAGACGAGAAACACCGAATTTTCTGTAATAAGCTCTAGGTCTACCGGTCATCTTACATCTGTTATGTAAACGGGTGGGGGCAGAATTTCTTGGAAGAAGCTGCAATGCTTCATAGTCACCCTTCTCTTTCAATTCTTTTCTACGCGCCGCAAACTTATCGACCAGTACCTGCCTCTTATCTTCGCGCGCGAGTAAACTTTTTCTTGCCATGACTTCCCTTTAATTAATTTCTTTTTTTCTGAACGGCATGCCGAAAGCTGTCAGCAATTCAAGCGCTTCCTTATCTGTCTTTGCCGTAGTAACGAATGTGATATCCATTCCTAAAATCTTTGTTACCTTATCAACGTTGATTTCCGGAAAAATGATCTGCTCTTTGAGTCCGAGTGTATAATTACCGCGCCCGTCGAAAGATTTATCGGGAACACCTCTGAAATCGCGTACGCGCGGCAGAGCAAGAGAAACAAACCTGTCTAAAAATTCATACATCATTTCTTTTCTTAATGTAACCTTTGCACCAATCTTCATCCCTTCGCGCAGTTTGAAATTTGAGATAGCTTTCTTTGCGGTTCTGATAGAAGCCTTCTGACCGGAGATAGTTTCAAGATCTCGGACAGCCTCTTCCAAAATTTTTGCATCAGAAGCGGCCTGGCCAACACCCATATT
>JBAYWA010000081.1:0-7128 GCA_041674325.1 Melioribacteraceae bacterium
TCTTCTGGATCTTCTCTTTAACCTAATTAGATATATTACCGGCTTTTGAGTAATTTTGCGTGTCAAAAATCAGGAAAATAACATGTCTAGCGATATTATTAAGAAGAAAAAGAGCGTGCAGGATGATTCCAGGTACTCGATGGATACTCATCTTATTTATGGAAAAGATGTCTCCGATAAGTGGGATTATTCCCACCATGTTACTGCGCCCATCTCCTCATCCACCACTTTTCGCCTGGATTCCGTTGAAAGGGGAGCCCAGGGCTTTATGCAATTTGCCAATACAGAGGAACTTGGTGATAAAGCTCCTATCTTCATCTATGACCGTCTGGGGGAACCTAATAAGGATATGCTTGAAGAAAATTTAGCATATGTAGAAAAGGGGGAGACTGCCGTCAGCTTTGCTAGCGGTATGGGAGCAATTTCGGCAGTACTCGGCAGTCTTACTAAAAGCGGTGACCAGATTATCACCCACAATACTTTATACGGCTGCACTATTTCACTGTTCAACAATTGGTACCCGAAATACAATATTAAAGTCTCTCCGGTAAATCTAACCCTGAATGATAGTATTTTGAATACCGTCACCGATAAAACAAAAGTCATCTACTTCGAAACCCCGGCAAATCCGAATATTGATATTGTTGATGTCAAAGCCGTGGCTGAAATCGTAAAAGAGATTAATAAAACACGTAATGAAAATGAGCAGATTAGAATTGTAGTGGATAACACATTCGCAACTCCGTTTTGCCAGCGCCCTATTGAATTGGGTGCCGACTTTGTAGTCCATTCTCTCACCAAAGGGATCGGCGGATTCGGTACCGATATGGGCGGAGTTGTAATCGGAAAGAAAATTTACCGCGACCTTCTTCTTCTTTATAGAAAAGATTTCGGAGCAGTCCTGAATACGAAAAGCGCGTGGGCTATACTGACTTACGGATTACCTACACTTGCCCTAAGACAAAGGCATCAAATCAAATCCGCAATGCGGATTGCCGAATATCTTAATGCGCATCCGAAAGTGGATTTTGTTAATTATCCGGGTCTTCCGAGTTTTAAGGGATATGAGATTGCGAAGAAACAGATGGTAGATTTCAACGGAAATTTTGCACCGGGAAGTCTTCTCTATTTTGTTTTGAGGGGAGATACACCCGCAGAGACAAAGGAGATAGGGGGAAGATTCATGGATCATGTTGCGGAAAATGCGTACACTATGACGCTTGCTGTTTCACTGGGGCATACAAGAACATTGATTGAACATCCCGCATCAATGACGCACTCGGTAGTACCGCCCGATAAATTGAGAGAACGGGGAATTGATGCCGGCGGCGTCCGCCTTGCTATCGGTCTCGAAAATCCGGATGATATTATTCTCGATCTTGACGAATCTTTAAAAATTATTTAATCTGATTTTAATCCCTCTCCGGATCGGGGAGGGAATTTTTTACGGCTGATCCGGACATTTATGGAAATAATCACCTCCAGAATTTTTCAAAATTATCCTGAAATTATCTTTGGCCTCAGCACAAAATCTGGCGCTGAAACAATTTCGCCATTCGGTTTTAATCTTTCACTTACTGTGGGTGATGACCCGGATCTAGTGCTCGCCAACAGGGAAATTTTCTTCAATGAATTGGGCCTCACTTCCGGAAATGTTGCATTTCAAAAACAGGTTCATTCGGAGATTGTAACAATTGTTGATAATGCCGGCATGATAGGGGAAAGTGACGCGATGATTACATCCAGGATCGGTATCGGACTTGCGGTTTCCACTGCGGATTGCGTTCCCGTTTTTGTTTACGACCGGATAAATAGAGTAATAGCCGGAATCCATTCGGGGTGGAGAGGTACTCAGAAAAAAATAGTTTTAAAGACACTGGAATGTATGAGAAACCGGTTTAACTCTAATCCGGCCGATCTGGTTATTTTTGTCGGTCCCTCCATCTCGCAAAAAAATTATGAGGTGGGAAGTGAAGTCGCACTGCTTTTCGATCGGAAGTATTCGGTTAATTCAGGTTCCGGAATATATCTTGATGTTCTGCAGGCCAATATTGATATGATACGGAAATTTGGAATTGCATCTGATCAGATAGAGATATCTCCGCTCTGCTCATATGACGAGAAAGAAATGCTTCATTCTCACAGAAGAGACGGCAAATTATCGGGGCGGTCATTAGGTGTTTTAGCAATGGTAGAGAACTAAATGATTTCCGAAAAATTAAAAATAGCTGCGGGTTATATCTTAATTTGTCTCATCTGGGGTTCCACCTGGCTGGCAATTCGAGTGGGGCTCGACTATCTGACGCCGCTTATCTCATCCGGTATCCGTTTTTTCCTGGCTTCTATTTTTGTCTTTATCTTCATGAAATTTGCGGGGATTAAGCTTCAGAAAGATCCGGCCTCATTAAAATTGTATCTGATCCTTTCCCTCTTCTCATTTGTTATTCCGTTCGCCCTTGTGTATTGGGCTGAACAGTTCATCCCATCCGGACTTGCGTCAATTGTTTTTGCGGTTATGCCTTTCTGCGTTATTCTTTTTTCAAAGATTGCATTCCCAGATGATAGAATCTCTTTCAATCAGTTATTCGGAGTGATCCTCGGTTTCAGCGGAATTGTGATTATATTTTCCGAGAACCTGACACTCGATTTATCTAAACAGCTGCTTGGAATAATCGCGGTGCTTGTGAGCTCGGCTATGCAGGCTTCAATTGGGGTGACTGTAAAAAAATATGGAAAACATCTCAATCCGCTGTCGATGCATTTAGTTCCCCTGTTTATAGCCGGTTTAATACTGATCTTTGCCTCCCTTATTTTCGAGAATTCCGCCGACTGGATCTTTAATTTCGCATCTGTCTCCTCAATAATATTTCTGGCGTTTTTCGGAACAGTTGTTACGTTTACCACATATTACTGGCTGCTCAAAAGAATAAGTATCGTAATACTTTCGCTGTCGGCGTTTATCACGCCGATTGTCGCGGTTATTCTCGGCTGGCTGGTAATGAATGAGAATTTTTCTCTTCAGACCTTGGCAGGGAGCGCATTTGTGCTAATCGGAATTTTATTTGCTAACTTTAGTGGGCTTGTTAATTATTATAAATCAAAATCGTTGATTGCAAAATGATAAATATCATAAGAATAAAAAATGCTTCATTTTATGCGTATCACGGCGCGCTCAAAGAGGAGCAGTTTATGGGCGGTAAATTTGAAGCCGATGTGGACATCTTTACAGATTTTTCCGAAGCGGCTTTGAAGGACGATCTGAAACTGACAATAAATTATCACGATGTTTATAAATTCATTAATCAGCTCGTCCATGAAAAAAAATATGACCTTATTGAAACACTCGCGACCATGATAGCGGATGAACTTCTAAAGAAATACAGTGAGATTCATAAAATTGCTGTTCGGGTCCGGAAGCACAGCGTGCCGGTAGGCGGGGTTCTGGACTGCGTAGAAGCCGAAGTGATTAAGGAAAATGACAGATAATATTTTCCTTGCGCTCGGTTCAAACAGAGGGGACAGCATAAAATTCATCCGGGAATCGGTTGAACTTATCAATAAGAATATTTCCTGTAGTGTATTGAAATGCTCGCCGATTTATGTAACAAGTCCGTACGGCATGACTGATCAGCCTGATTTTTTGAATTCAGTGATTCAGATTCAATCCGATTACACTCCGGGGGAACTTCTTGCGTTCGTTAAAGAAGTCGAGAAAAAAATAGGCAGACAGGAAAGCGGCGAAAAATGGGGCCAGCGAGAAATAGATGTTGATATTATTTTCTATAATGACGTAATTTATACCGGCGATAAGATGATTATTCCTCACCCGGAATGTTTGAAGAGGGATTTCGTTATTATACCGCTGCTGGAGATAGCTCCGGATTTTATTCACCCGGTCCTGCAGAAAAGAATTGATGAACTTGATTTATCTGATCTGGAAAAACACATTATCCGAAAACTAGATTTTAAAATAATCCTGTAGAATAAATTGGCAGAGATAAGATACATAGCCATTGAAGGGGTAATAGGAGCCGGAAAATCCTCGCTTGCGAGAAAACTATCCGACAGACTGAGCGCGAATCTGATCATGGAGGAGTTTGAGGAGAATCCTTTTCTCGAAAAATTCTATGAGGAACGTAAGCGTTTCGCGTTTCAGACACAGATGTTTTTTCTCATAAACAGATTTAAACAGCAGCAGCTGCTAAATCAGCAGGATCTCTTTTCCAAATATATGGTCTCTGATTATATATTTGAGAAAGACAAAATCTTCGCGTACCTGAATCTTTCAGGTGAAGAGCTCAAACTATACGAAACTATTTTCCCGCTTCTGGAAAGAGATATTCCCAAACCCGATCTGGTGATCTTTCTGCAGTCGAGTCTCGACCGCCTGGTTGAGAATATCAAAACCAGGGGAAGAAAATATGAAAGGAATTTAACGCGGGCTTACCTCGCAGAACTTTCTGAGGCCTACAATAATTTCTTTTTTAAATATAATAATACACCCCTTCTGATTGTTAACACCTCTGAAATCGATTTTGTAAACAGGGAAGAGGATTTTGATGAGTTGTATGCCCAGATATTCAGAGAGGACAGAGGCTTTATTGAATACTTCAACCCGGAATCAAAAGGATAAAGATGAACTTCCTTAGGGTAATACTCTGGTCTATCATCATTTATCTGATAATTAACACAGCCAGAAATGTTATTAGATTTCTCTCTTCGGCAAAAACGGCAGTTAATCCAAACGTGATAAATAAGAAAAAAAAGACGAAGTACAGAATTGAAAGTGAAGATGTTATAGATGCCCATTTTGAGGAGATCGATAAGTCTAAATCAGATAATCAAAAAGAAAATGTTTAATGTCATTAAGAGACCATCTCAGAAAATTTACAATCCGAATATTAAAAAAATTCCTTGCGGTACCTGAACTTCCGTTAAATCGAATCGGTTCACCCGGAAAAATTTTGATTGTCCGCCAGCATAATCAGTTCGGAGATCTGCTGGCAAGCGTCTCATTATTCAGAGCTGTCAAAGAATCATTCCCCGGTGTTCATCTCACGCTTATTGCGAGTCCGGAAAATTACTTCGCAGTGGTTAAAAATGAATATATCGACGATCTGATCATATATGACAGAAAAAAAATATTAAATCCCTATCATCTGCTGAAATTCAGAAAAAAAATACGGGATAATTATGACCTTGCAATAGTGCCCGCAACAGTCGCGGTTTCCGTAACCAGTTGTCTTATCGCTGCGTTCTCAAAATCAAATGTGAAAATCGGTCCTTTAAGCCTGAACGGAAAAAAGAATGATATTGCATACGTATTCAATCACCGGATAGATCTTGACTGGCGCAGATACCCTGACGCGCATGTCTCAGAGTTTATACTGGATATAGTGCGGCCATTCGGCATAAAGACTAAAAATTACCGGGCGAGTATTTCATTCGACGGAAATGACGTTACTTCCGTCAATGGTTTTCTGGACAGCTTCCCGCCGGACGAATTCCGGATGCTAATAGGCTTACATGTGGGGGCCGGGAAAATCCAGAATAGGTGGTCGCTTAATAAATATGCCGAACTTATAGAGAGAATCGGGTCAAAGTATAAGATTAAATTTTATTTTACCGGCAGCGATGCTGACAGCTCCGAACTTAGCTTCATGAAAAACCGGCTCGGAGACCGGGGCGGTTATTTTCTAAATAAAACTATTCCCGAATTGACTGCCCTGATATCACGCAGCGATTTTTTCTTTACAAACGATACCGGGGTCATGCACGTCGCGGGCGCCACGGAGACGCCCCAAATCTCCATTTTCGGGCCGACTAATCCGTTTAACTGGGCGCCGGTTGGTTCGCAGAAATATTTCATCCGTAAATCTGAACTAATAGATGACGTATCCGTTGACGATGTGGAAAATTTGTTTGAATTAATTCTCATGAAGAAAAATTGATGGCTCTAGAAACTAAAAATATTGCCGCCGTTGATGTGGGGACCAACTCTTTTCACCTGATAGTTGTTAATGCCGATAAGGATGGGAATTTTGAAATTATCGATCGTGAGAGGGAAGTAATCCGACTTGGGCAGGGAAATCCAGGGGATATAAAACTTATTAATACCGGCGCGATGAAGCACGCGGTGAGAGCATTGAAAGGATTTAAAGGGATAGCCGATTCGCACGGTGCCCCTCTTAGAGCCGTCGCTACAAGCGCCGTTAGAGAAGCCCTGAATAAAAATGAGTTTATTAATAGAGTCTGGAATGAAACCGGCGTTGAAATTGAAGTTATTAACGGTCATGAGGAAGCACGTTTAATTTATCTCGGTGTTCTTAAATCTGTTCCCATCTTCGACAGAAAGACTCTTATAATAGATATAGGAGGAGGAAGCACCGAATTTCTGATCGGGAATAAAGGGGAGAACATCTTTTCCGCCAGCGTTAAATTGGGAGCTGTGAGACTGACGCAGAAATTTTTTGAAAATTCCGAATTGAACCGCAAGTCGATTGATGAATGTCGTAATTGGATACACGGAGAACTTTTTAATCTCTCCGAAACAGTAAAAGGGATCGGATTCGATTTATGTGTGGGAGCTTCGGGTACTATAATGGCCGCCGGGTTCATGATAGAAGCCATCCTCAGGGGAAGAAAATCGCAGGATGTGATCCTTAATAATTATGAATTCGCAAAGGATGAATTCTTTGAAATCCGCGATGAAGTATTGAAGAGAAAATCGGAGGAAAGGAGAAAAAAAATTCCCGGACTGGATGACAAGAGAGCCGATATTATACCGGCAGGGATAATAATTCTGGATGAAATATTTAAACTCTTCAATCTCGATAGGATGACAATCTCATCATACGCCCTTAGAGAGGGAATAATAATAGATACCCTTCAGAAGGAATTTTCCGATGTTGCCGGCCGGCCGTTCTCAGATATACGCGGCGGAAGCATTAAACGTCTGTCCGAGTCATTTGAATACGACCGGGCACACTGCGGTTTTGTTGCTTCTCTTGCAGTTAAGCTGTTCGATCAGCTGAAACCCATTCATCAGCTCGATGATAAATGCCGTGAATATCTCGAGGCCGCTGCCTCTCTCCATGATATCGGCTACCAGATCTCACACACCAATCA
>JBAYWA010000082.1:0-7108 GCA_041674325.1 Melioribacteraceae bacterium
AACGGACTGGTTCAGGGGGTCGGGTTCAGATTCTTTGTGGTAAGAAGGGCCGGGGAATTGGGACTGAAAGGCTTTACTCAAAATTTATCTAACGGGGAAGTTTACACGGTGGTTGAAGGAGAGCAGCGGGCAATTGAAGAATTGTATAATAGAGTAAAGATTGGTCCCTCTCACGCGTATGTTAAAAACGCTTCTATCAAATGGAGCGAATTTAAAAATGAATTTAATCAGTTCGAGGTTAAATTTTGAACTCAATATTTAAGATCGGTTTTGGCTATGATATTCATCCGCTAAGCAGGGATCGGAAGCTGATTCTGGGCGGTGTAGAGATCCCGAATGAATATGGACTTCTCGGTCATTCCGACGCCGATGTTCTACTTCATGCCGTCTGCGATGCTATACTGGGAGCTCTCGCGCTCGGAGATATAGGCAAACATTTTCCGAATACAGATCCAAAATACAAAGATGCGGACAGCAAGCAGCTGCTGAATCAGGTTTATTATCTGATGACGGATTTTAACTACGCCATCGGAAATATAGATTCGACCATTATTCTGGAAGAGCCGAAGCTGGCTTCTTTCATTCCCGAGATGAGAAAAATTATTGCAAATATTTTGAATGTGGATGTTGACCATGTTTCCGTAAAAGCCACAACTTCAGAGAAATTGGGATTTGTTGGACGCAATGAAGGATGCGCCGCGCATGCCGTAGTTCTCCTTACTAAAAAAGAGAAGTAATGCTTCAGCAAATTATAACTTATATCGCTACGCTGGATCCAGTACTAATCTATCTGGTGCTTTTTTTCTCTGCGTTTATCGAAAATATTATTCCAATGTCGCCGAGTGATCTTATAGTTGTTTTTGGTGCCACTCTGGTGGCCAATTCTACATTGGGATTTGTTCCTATTCTTATGCTTACTACTCTGGGGAGCACTATCGGATTTATTGTGATGTATCTGATCGGTGAATTTCTGGGCGAAAAAATCCTTAGGAAAGGTAAATTCAAATTTTTAAAAGAGGATTCGCTCAATAAAGCAGATCTCTTTTTCCACAAATACGGCTATAAAATTATCATCATAAATAGATTTATGCCCGGTACAAGAGCGGTTATAAGTTTTTTTTCAGGCGTTCACCGGCTTAAACCTGCCCGCACTTTTATCTATGCCGCAATTAGTTCATTGTTGTGGAACTCTCTCCTCATTTTCCTGGGAATTAAACTCGGGCAGAACCTTGATCTGGTTGACCGGTATCTTTCACGCTATTCTCAATTTGCAATAGCCATTACAGTAATTATTATTGCTATTGTTCTTGTAAGATTTTGGATGAAAAACAATAAGAGTAAATGAAAATTTTTAGTAATTATAATACTGTATTAACGGACGGTCAGAGAAAAGATCGTAAAAAGGAATTATTGTTAGGAATAATGTCGGGAATTTTACTGGGACTCTCATACCCTCCGGTTCCATTGCCGTTCTTAAGCTTATTCGCGTTTATCCCTTTCTTCTTTGTGGCGGAAAAAAGAACTTCGCTGGGATCTCTAAACAGATTTGCATTTCTAACGCTATTCATTTTTAACCTTATTACATTATACTGGGTTGGCAGCTGGACAAAAGAGGCAGATCCGTTCCTCATGATCTCCGGTGCGGTGCTTTTGTTTTTTAATCCTTTTATCTATTTGTTAGCTCCTACGCTTTATCATCTCTCCAGAAAAAGTTTTGGAGAAAGATGGGCGCTGTTTCTCTTCCCGTTTTATTGGATCTCGTTCGAATTTCTGTACAGTCTTACAGATCTGCGGTTTCCATGGCTTACTCTCGGAAATTCTCTCACTTATTTTAATACATTTATTCAGATCGCTGATATCACGGGAGTATACGGTCTCTCTCTCGTAATTCTGTTCATCAACATCTTCTTATACCTCTCCATTAAAAATCTGAAAGAGACAAAAAGAATCGATAACAGATTCGCAATGGGCGCCGTTACGCTCTTTTTTGTTGTGCTGTTATACGGCAACTTGAGAATAAACAACTTTACTATCGCTGATAAAAAAATCAAAGTCGGACTCATCCAGCCGGATCTTAATCCGTGGCATAAATGGAAAGACGGGAATCTTAGTGAACAATTGTCTCAATATCTAAAGCTTTCACAGGATGCTGTCGGCCGGGGTGCGAAATTAATTATCTGGCCCGAATCCGCTCTTCCTGTTTATCTGCTCGGCGGAAGCTATGATACTGAGGTTTCGCGGATTAAAGAGTTTGTCTCCTCGAAAAATATTTTTCTTCTTACCGGAATGCCCGATCTCAATTTATATTTTAACAGAAATGAAGCTCCGGAAGATGCCAAGAAGACCAGAGGCGGTGTGCTTTATACGAGTTATAATTCGATTCTCTTCTTCTCGCCGTATTCGAATGAAATTCAAAAATACGGAAAAATTAAACTTGTACCATTCGGCGAACATGTCCCATTTGTAGAGGAACTCCCTTTCCTAGGCGATTTTATTAAATGGGAGGTTGGAATATCCAGCTGGAATGTCGGTAAATCCCGGACGGTTTTCTCAAGCGGTCAGGTTGATGATTCTCTTCTAAAGATTGGCGGCGTTATCTGCATTGAATCGATATACCCTGAATTTGTATCCGGCTTTGTAAAAGGGGGAGCTAATCTGATTGTTGTTGTAACAAATGACAGCTGGTACGGAAATTCAAGCGGACCTTATCAGCATAAGGAGATCTCCGTTCTGAGGGCAGTGGAGAACAGAAGAACCTTGGTAAGAACCGCAAATGGGGGAGTCAGCTGTATAATCGATCCAATGGGAAGAACCGTCTCGTCCACAAAACTATTTACAAAAGATGTTCTGGTGGGCCATGCGGCAATTCAGGAAGGGATGACATTTTACACAAAACACCCATTCATAATTCCGTTTCTTGCCTCGGCCGTATCTATTGGAACGATTTTATTTTTTCTTTATTTAAAAATCTCAAAAAAGGTATATAAAAAGTCATGAAAAAATTAATTGATTTAAGAAGCGACACTCTTACAAAACCGTCAGTTGAAATGCGCAAGGCAATCTATGATGCCGAAGTCGGAGACGATGTTTACAAAGAAGATCCCACTGTCAATCGGCTCGAGAAATTTGCCGCTGAACTTCTTGGTAAAGATGCTGCTCTTTATGTCCCGAGCGGAACAATGGGAAACCAGATTTCTCTTAATGTTCTTACAAATCCGGGCGATGAGGTAATCTGCGAAAAAGATGCTCATATTTTTCAATACGAATCGGGTTCTCCCGCCGCTCTCAGCGGAATTATGTTAAGTCTAGTTGACGGTGTAAGGGGTGTATTCACTCCCGAACAGGTGGAGCCTCTTATCCGCCCGGCCAGTGCTTATTATATGGCCCGTTCAAGAGTTATTGAGATTGAGAATACACATAATCGCGCGGGCGGGACAATAAATCCGATAGAAAATATAATCGCCCTGAGTGAATTGGGAAGACGGTATAATCTGTCGATGCATCTTGATGGGGCGCGGATCTGGAATGCATCAGTTGCCACGGGTATCTCCCCCGCGGAATATGCAAAACATTTTGATACGGTCTCCTGCTGCCTTTCCAAGGGATTGGGAGCACCAATTGGCTCACTTATAGCAGGATCAAAAGAATTTATAAAAGAGGCATACCGTATCAGAAAAGCATGGGGCGGAGGTATGAGGCAGGTCGGCCTTATTGCAGCGGCGGGTTTGTATGCATTGAAAAATAATATCGACCGCCTTAAAGATGACCACGATAAGGCAAAACTTCTTGCCCAAAAACTTTCTCTCATTCCCGGCGTATCGGTTGATATGGAATCGGTACAGACCAATATAGTGATGTTTACTTTATCAGCTCTCTCTGTTGAGGAATTCCTGAAAAAGAGCGGCGACAACGGACTCCTCCTCGGTACGGGAAAAGTCGGAGTAATCAGGGCTGTTACTCATATGGATGTCTCGCAGGAAGAGATAGAAGAAGCTGTCAGAATAGTTGAGAAGATACTTTCTTAAATTTATTCTTACATCAGATGAATTCGATAGTCCAAACGAAGAGGAAAAAGTTACCATCATTTGCTGAATAGATCAGGATATATATATGGAAGTGTCTGAATACAAACATAAAATTATTGAAGTGGTAAGATTTCACGAAGTTGATCTTCTTGGGATCTGCAATAATGCCGTTTATTTCAATTACTTTGAGGATGCCAGGCTCAGATATGTTATGGACCTTAAAAAAAAATATGAGCTGAAGGAATTCATGGAAGGGTATTCTTTTTTCATAATGGCTCACAACGATTGCGATTATATAGAGTCAGCCCATCTGGATGATGAATTGAATGTTTACACGCGGATCGATTTTCTGAAGAATTCCAGTTTCGGATTCAAGCATATAATCGAAAAGGCTAAAACAAAAAAAATAATTGCCCGCGGAAGCGGTATAATGGTTCATATAGATAAGCACACCAAAAAATCCTCACCTATACCGCAGGAATTTATAGATGCTGTCCGGAATTATGAGGAGAAAATTCAGCTGCTGAAAACAGTCTAACGGATAAAAAAGATAAGTGTCGCCGCTCCGATTATAAAGATTGCCGCACGCCTGCTGTAAACGGGGTATCGCATTTTTGCGTTTCCCCAGAATTTAGCCAGGGCCAGCATAAGCGCGATTAAAATGAATGTTACCGCGAAGCATTCTATAAAATTATAACTCTGACCTGAAATCTGCACCAGGCTCTTTCCCCAGAAAATCTCTCTGTAGATTAATTGGAGATGCACCCAGTAGATAAGCAGAGATTCGCGGCTAACATCCAGGATTAACGATTTATAATCCCCTTTTTTGTTCAGGTAAAACCAAAAAACTCCCAGAAGCATGAGAATGACACCGATTCTTTCGGTGAACCATATCGGATTCGGACGGGTTCCTATGCCTATAGCGGGAAGAATGAAATAGAGCAGCGCTACGCTCACTGTATAAAATATAAAGCCGGTAATCAATAACTTTCTGGCATACTCCGCTTCGCTGTTTTTCTGCCTGGCCTCTATGTAAAATTTAGCCGCATATGCGCCGCTGAATACGAATGCCCACCATGGGAAAATCGGGAAGAGCGAGCCGTGCATCTTATTCAAAAAATTCGAAAAGAATAACGGCATATATCTTGAAAAATCAATGCTCCACATTGTAGGACCGACTATGATAATAATGAAAGTCATAGCCAGGGAAAAATTGTAAAACCGTTTCTCGCTCCTGATGAATATTTTGGCAAAAAGAAGCACAAACAGACCGCTAGCAATTAATTGAAGTATATCGACAGTGTAAAGACTTTCCAGTACCGGTTGAGTCTGGTTATTAAGAAGCTTGGTTAATGAATAATAGGGTAAATGTAGCGTATAGCCGATGAAGAATATCAGCCCTATCCTCGACATCTTCTTCCGGAAATCCTTGCCGTAAGTTCTTAACTGTTCGGCTCCTTTTTGAAGCGATAATACGAAAACCAGTCCCGAGGCAAAACTGAATGCTGGTGCGACCAATCCGTTTATAAAATTCAATCGGGCATAGAGCCAGGTATCCCTAAATTCCGGCGAAAGAAGCGCGTTTACAACATGAACTTCTATCATTACAATCAGTGCCAGACCTTTAAGCAGATCGATGAATAACGCCCGGTTTTTCTGGATCATTTTTATCCCGTAAAAAATTGAATTTAAAATAGTGAATAATTCGTATTCGGCAATGATGGGAGATCCCATTTCATAATTTTATACCTGTATCATTTCTGATCAAAATTTCTTAGTTTATTCCAAAACAAATAATTAAAGGGGGCTTTATGAATCTTGTTTTTGATATTGAGACTGTGGGAGTTGAATTTGAAACACTTTCGGAATCTCAGCAGGAATTCCTGCTTCGTTATACCGAGTCCGAAAATGATCCGCTCAAAAAATCTGAAATAGTTGAAGAAACAAAACGCTACCTTAGTCTCTATCCCTATACCGCTAAAATTATTGCAATCGGACTTTTCAATGTTGAGAAGGAGAAAGCAGTCGTACTATACGAGAACTGCGATGATACGGAATGGAGTTCGGAAGAGAAGAGTATTACGTACAAGCCGGTGACGGAAGAGGAGATGCTGAAATATTTCTGGAAGTACGCCGACAAATCCGAAAGAATTATCTCTTTCAACGGCAGAAGTTTCGATATTCCGTTTATGATGATCCGTTCGGCTCTTAATAAGATTCGACCGGCAAAAAATTTTCTGAGAAACCGCTATGATTCCACGCATCATGTTGATCTTCTGGAGCAACTAACTTTTTACGGTCTCACTAAAAAATTCAATCTAGATTTTTACTGCCGGTCTTTCGGAATCGAATCCCCGAAATCGAAAGGGATAACGGGAATGGATGTTAAAGAATTGTACCGTGCCGGGAGAATGAAAGATATTGCCATCTATTGCGGGGAAGATGTAAAGGCGACATTCGGGCTTTACAAAATTTGGGATAAGTATCTGAATTTTACTTAAATGTGATGAAAAATTTATCTAATTGTATTGAAGATCTGAGTGTGAAGTAATATTTTGAAGTCAAAACCGGAGACATTATGGAATTTGGCAATATCATTAATTTAATTACTCAGCACAAGCGCGAAATCGCAACTGCATATTTTGATCAGGTTAAAAACTCAGAGTATATGAAGACCTATCATAAACTCGACCCTCAAAAAGTGATCACTCGGGAGGAAGCAACTTATTCTCATCTGGTTGAATGGCTCAAAAGCGGGATTGACAATGATGAAGCAGAAAAGTTTTTTTCCAATATCGGATCTGAGAGATACAGAGAGGGATTCCCTCTGAGTGAATTGAACTATGCCCTTTATATCAGCAAAAAGGCATTCTGGGCGTTTCTTATGGAACACTCCGAAATAATAGAGGGACTTGAGAAGAAAAATATTATAGAATTCTTCGGAATCCTGAGTAATTATTTTGCACTTGGCGGATTCTATATGGTAAGGGGATATATTAATACTTTGTTCGATAAACTCGATATTAATGACCGTCTTACGCGTGAGGAAATTCATAATATATTGGTTCGGGGCGCGTTTGATG
>JBAYWA010000083.1:0-7103 GCA_041674325.1 Melioribacteraceae bacterium
GTGATTAAAATATTTTCACCGTTTCCAATAGTAGCCACAACCTGCATATCAGACTGCTTTTTAAGCATTATTGATATGCCGTCTCTCAGAAGTCTGTTGTCTTCTATGAGCAGTATACGGATTTTTTTAATCACGTTTTTAACCATTCAAAAGTGAATTATTCTAACAACCGGGTAAGCGACAGGGGCAAAAAAGAGCAACGAATACTTCGCAATCGGCCGAAAAATATCCCGCCCCTATCCTCATATTTATATAATCAATGTAATAATTGTAATAATATTAGGCAATAATTAAATGATGTTATGCAAATATTCCACCGTTTTCTTGCGTTATGGCTCACAGACAACATTTATTTTTATTCATTTGTTCTCAGAAGACTCTCCTTTCCTGGAAAAAAATCTCAGTTTTAAGCTTATTTAGTCTTGTATAAAAGTGTAAAACTTAAAGACATGCCCCGGAAGAAGTATTAGACGTTAATTATAAATGCCTATATCCCTCAATCTTAGTGATACACTGTCGGCAATAGCTGTTCCCCTTAATATCAACTTCCTCAATTCCGTGCGAAGCGTGCATAACGCAGTCCCAATCGATGCAATGCCTTAGGCCGTAACAATGTCCGAGTTCGTGCAAAGCTTCCTTTACCGTGCGTTCCAATAAAAGATCTTCGTTTGATGTGCCTGAGTAGAATTCTTCGTGCAGTCTGCAGACAGAAAGGAGAGAATGTTTTCCGTTAAGCTGGGCTTCGCCAAAAATAAAAGTCAGTGCCGGAACAAAGATGTCCACATCGGTCAAAAGAATGATCTTGCCGTTGAATTCATCCGTATGTTTCATTACTTCGGCAATAATCTGTGTGGAAAAATACTGGCGGCGGTCTATAGAAAAGAAATCATCAAGATTAACATTTAAATCAATTATCTGAATAATGCCGGAAAATCTTTTAGCCAATTCCGCTGTAAGATTTTGCAGCAGCAGATGGCTGTAAAATTTAAGAGGAGCTATGAAGATGTCCATTAATACCCGTCTTTGCGGAGGCTGTACTTATTAATTTTATTGTAGAGAGTTACCCGGTCTATATCAAGAATCTGAGCTGTTTTGGAGATATTCCAGCCGTTCTCATTTAAATTTTTAAGTATATATTTTTTTTCCATTGATGATAGACTCTTTTCTTCTCCGTCCGGATCAAAACCGCTGCCCGAAACGTGAAAGGGGAGATCATCCACAGAGATAGAATCGGTTTTACCTACCACCATTGCTCTTTCAATTGCATTTTCCAATTCCCGGACATTACCATGCCAATCATAGTTCATTAGAAAATCCATCGCCTCTTTGGAAACGCTTTTTACCTTTTTATTCATGACTGTCGAGAATTTCTTTATGAAGAAATTTACGAGAAGGGGAATATCGTCTCTTCTTCCGCGCAGGGGAGGAATCACAATTGTGAATACATTCAATCTGTAATACAGATCTTCTCTGAATTTGCCTTCTTTAACAAGTTCTTCCAGAGGCTCGTTTGTTGCGGTAATTACTCTGAAATCACTTTTTATCAGCTCATTTCCCCCCACACGGTTGAACTGTTTTGTTTCGATGACTCTTAAAAGCTCAATTTGCATCCTTATGGATATCGAACCGATCTCATCAAGAAAGATTGTTCCTCCGTGCGCCATTTCAAATTTGCCTTTTCTTTTAAATTGAGCGCCGGTAAATGATCCCTTTTCATGTCCGAACAGTTCGCTTTCGAGTAATGATTCCGATAAAGCTCCGCAGTTCACGGTAATTATAGGTGAATATTTTCTGCTGCTGTTTATATGGATTGCTTTTGCCACTAATTCTTTTCCGGTACCGCTCTCCCCTCTGATCATAACTGTTGTGTCTGTGCGGGCTACAGAGTATACAAGCTCATAAATTTTCTTCATCTGAAAACTTTCACCGATCAGATTATCGGGCTTGATTAATTCATCAATGTTTTCTTTTAACTGAGTGTTCTCGATCTTAAGAGCCCTCTGTTCAAGGGCTTTTTTAACAAGATGCGCAAGTTCGTCGGGATCAACCGGTTTTGTCACATAATCGTACGCGCCGTTTTTCAAGGCTGTGATTGCCGTCGGCACCGAGGCAAACGCAGTTATGAGAATTATTAACGCGTCCGTATCAATTGCTTTTATTTTTGACAACAGGTCCAGACCGCTCATTCCCGGCATTTTCATATCAACAAGAAGAAGGTCGTATTTCTCCTTTTCATATTTCTTTAATGCAGTTTCGCCATCCTCGGCGGTATCTACCAGATAATCATCATCCTCAAACCAGTGATACAGCGATTCCCTGACAATTTTTTCATCATCGACTATTAAAATTTTTTCCTTTCGATTCATAATTCTTCCCGTTAAGCAAGTTTTTCGTTTTGCGGTAAAACTATTTTGAATGTAGTCCCCTGAGGAGACGTTTTTTCTATCTCAACTTTTCCTTTATGATTGGTAATAATTCCATAGACGACCGCCAGGCCGAGCCCCGTGCCGGTTGAGGCCTCTTTTGTTGAATAAAAAGGTTCAAAAATATGAGGAAGATCTTTATCGGTAATTCCTGTTCCTTCATCCGTTATCCTGAAGATTACATTATTCTTTTCGCGAGCCAGCCCGAGTGTGATTTTGCCGCCGTTAGGCATTGCTTCAATCGAATTAATCAGCAGAGACATCAAAGCCTGTTGAATTTTATACGCGTTGCAGTAGATTTCCACAGTGTCTTCAGGATAATCTGTAACCAATGTTATGTCATGCATTTTAAGATGATGATTAATAACTGTTACGCTGTTATCGATGATCTTAATCAGATTTTCTTTTGAATATTCATCCGGTTCGGAGTGCGAAAATATAAGCAGATCCTTTACAATCTGTCCGCAGCGCGCAGATTCGTGCGAGATCAATTCCAGATATTCTATGATTTTGGCATGTTCGGAATCTTTTTGCGAAGCCTGCAGTTTTTTTGCTATCAATTTGCTGTAGGTCAAAATTCCTTCTAGCGGATTGTTCAGCTCGTGCGCTACGGTTGCGGACAGCTTTCCGAGCGATGCAAGTTTTTCAATCTGATTAACCTGGTTATAAATATTTTTCAGTTCTTCAGTTTTTTTATTCACTTTATCATTCAGCGTCTCAGACCAATTTTTTATCTCTATATATGCTTCCTTGAGTTTTGTAGACATTTCATTAAAACGGCGCGCCACCTGCCCAAGTTCGTTCTTAGAATTAATTTCAATTTTGTAATCCAGATTTCCGTTTCCGACTTCTTCAATTCCTTCTCTTATTTTTTTAATCGGTTTGTTAACCAGGATTGTAATAAACAGGCCGGAAAAAAACGAAATGACCACAACTATAAGGACGGAATTCAGAATTACTCTCTGCGTACTGCTTTTGATTATAAGATCTAGCTGTTCAAGTGAAACTACCACATCAAGAACTCCCAGAATTCGTGTTTTGGGAGAATGGGCGTGGCAATCCGCGTTTGAGCAGTCGGGTTCATTCTGAATTGGATTAATAAGGCCGAGCACACGTTTACCGGCGATATTCTTGTAAATCCTGCTCTTATCCTGTTCTGTAAGACTTTGCAGCGGAACAGAACTGTTATGGCAGACTATGCAAGCTTCGGCATTTAAATTTATCTGCTTGAAGATTTCCGAACGATTGGTTGAAAAAATAATTATACCCTGCTTGTTGTAAATGCGGATCTCTTCAACGCCAATTTCGGAACGGAGTGTGTTGATTATCTGATGAACATCTTCGCGCCTGTTTAACAGCATGCTGTAGCGTGTAGACTTCTTTATTATATCGCTTATATTGTAAGCGCTCTGAAATCTGGTTTCGGTTAAGTAAGTGTCGAGGTTTTTAATTATGATGTAAGTATAAGCAGAAAGAATGACGAACAGAATACACGAGATTGAAATTATCAGCCGGGCGCTAAGTCTGTTTAGTAGTTTGGTTTTCATAGTATTCATTTCACCGTCATTGTAAAATTAGAAATAAGTTTAGATACTTACACTTTGTTTGATTCAATTTTATTGTCTATGGAGCGGCTCCTCGCCGGGCAAGTAAAGAGTGGGGCATAATTGCATAGTGGCGGAGGATTGAGAGACACGAAAAGAAATTATTATGAATTTAGAGAATTAATGATATTGAGATATCTTTCACTGCCTATGAGCTGATGAAGAAACTTGATGCTACTCCCGCCGTCCATCATAGTATCTCCTACTTTAGGCGCATCCGATTTAATCTCCTCCAAGATGGTCAGGGCTTTCCCATGCAATTTATCCCATTCCCCGCGATGCAGTCTTCCGCCTGAAATTTCTTTGTGGACGCCTCCGATTATTGCAAACCAGTTAGATCTGAATGGAATATCGCATGGTTCGCCCACTTTATCGTAAATCAGAAAATTCATTGGAGCGGAGAGGCTAACCGTTCCCCAATCTCCTGAAATATTAATAAACCGCTCATTTGTAAAGATATTTTTACCGCTCTCGTGAATCACGACCGAGTTCACGGCGTCAAGAAAGCAGTTGAGTATAGGATTCATGCCCAGATAAAATGTTCTGGGGCATATCTCCCGGGCGATCAGATTATTTTTCAGATAAATGATTGAATTGTCATATTTGATGCTTCGGAATTTTTCGGAAATTGAGCTTACCACATCCGTGGTGCCGCCGGCAGGTGTATCTTTTTCATCCACCAAATTTCTCATGACCTGATCAAATAAACATTTTTCGCAGTCAAACTTGTTGTCGCATAATTTATACTCCACCACCTGTGAAGTCATCCATATGCACTTCAGCATTTCGTAACTATTGCATTTGCATTCTTTGATGTTGCTCATGTTATTCACTTATTATTTGTTATTGTTTATTAGTAATGGTTCCGGTGCCGGGCGTTCGGATACTTGCCTCTCGAAGACCGGAAAATTTTCAGCTATTAGTCTGAATGCGAAAATTGCAAGAACGACCAGCATCATTGTTATACTGATCTCATCGAATGAAGGAAAATAATTTACTCCCGATGAGGCGGCTAATCCTGTTATGCTTACGTTCAGCCTGTTCAGGATTAGTCCGGAAATTACACAGACCGAAATTATATAAAGCCATTTTTTGTCTTCTCTGTACTTCCTGCTGCTGAGCAGGAAAATCGGGACTATGGTTCCTAGTACAATTTCCAGGTAAAACAGATAAGTCTCGGTTGAAGGTATGGTCAAATAGACCAGTTTGCCGGTATCGATAAAATCATAAAGTTTTAACAGTAAACCGGCCGACAGAGCTATCAAAACTACAAATGCGGCTCCGGATAAAACATTCAAATTTATTCCCGTATTATGAAATCCGTTATCCTTAGAAAAAGTCCTTGCTATCAGATACGACTCAAAAATAATCATGGACAAGCCCGCGGCAACGCAAGAAATAAAAAAATGAACCGGGAGAAGAGATGAATACCATAACGGGTGCAGTCTCCCCGGAACAATTAGATATAATGAACCGAAAGAAGATTGATGAAGGGTGGAAAAGAGAACACCGGCAACCACAACCGGGATAGAGATCATTTTCAAATATTTGATTGGTTTTTTAAGGTTGTATTTTTCGAGAACAACAGGAGCAAATTCCAATAGGAGTACGGTGGTATAACAGATTATGCACCAGGTTATCTCAAACATTACGGAATGAATATTCCACATTATTAGAGGATGCCAGAAATTTTCAGGTCTTCCCAGGTCAACTACGAGCAGGCAGACCACAATCGAATACCCTAAAAAAGCTGTAAGTATTGCTGGTCTTACAAGCGACTCATATTTATGTATATGAAAAATGTGAACCGTTGCCGCAATTGTAAATCCGGCGGCGGCGAGTCCGACACCTAGAAAATCGAATCCTATCCACAAACCCCACGGCGCGAAATCATGCAGATTAGTTGTAGAACCCAGTCCGAGGGTAAATCTGTGATAAGTTGAAATTAGGCCCATAGTAACTATAATAACCGAAACCACTTTCCAGAAAGTAGGTTTTAAAATCTCATTTATTTTCATATGATTTAATTTCCATTAGTAGTGTTATTTTCTTCTTTAGCTATCTGATTCTTTCTTTTTGTGAGCCAATACATGGCGCTCAGAAACACACCGCCTCCCACAAAGACAGACGGAATTTTTTCCATCGCCCTCATTGTAAATTCAGGCATCGGTTCTTTCGGTACATTAGATGAATAGCCAAGCTGCTCAAAGGGCACTGGCGATATTACCAGAACATGACTGCCGCCTGCTTCTTCCAATCCGTATATCTTCTGATAATAGTTTTTCGGGTTTTCTTTGAGCCTGCTCTTCGCGATCTTAATAAGCTGATCCATACTGCCGTACAAAGTTGCCTCGGTGGGACACGCTTCCACGCAGCCTGGTAAATTTCCTGCTTTAACACGGTCATCGCAAAGCCCGCATTTGCGTACACGCGGTTTGGTAGTTCCCCATTCGTAGCGGGGAATTTTCTGAGGGCAGGCCTGCATGCAATATCTGCAGCCGATGCATTTATCGGCATCATAAACAACTGCTCCGGTAGCGCTTTTCTGTATGGCTCCTACAAGGCAAACTGATGCGCAGGCCGGCTCATTACAGTGCATACACATTTTCCGGGCATACATTTCGCCGTACTGCTCCACAACCGTGTAAGTGTTATCCGAGAGATGATCTTTTAAGAAATCTTTGTTTGTCTGCTGTAAATTATTTACCTCTTTGCACGCCTGATAGCAGGAACCACACCCTACACAGAGTGTTACATCAAAGAGGATCCCATTTTCCGTCAACATATATTTTCCAGTTTTATAATGAGAGAAATTCTTTTTCAAATTCATTTGCACTTTTTTCATCTAATGACAGGGCCGCATCGGTTGACATTAAACCGCCGTCATACATGGTTGCGCCTGCCAGTTCTACTTTTGGCAGATGATTATCAATAAAGTCTTTAAGTTTTAAAAATTCTTTTTTCATCCAATTCACAGCATCACTGCCGGATAAAAACTGATCCCTGTGTTTGGGAATATCTTCCGTCAAAATCTGGACTCCCCATGATTCATATGGATTGGAGATGTTTTTACCGA
>JBAYWA010000084.1:0-7043 GCA_041674325.1 Melioribacteraceae bacterium
AAAATTTCGCGAGATTGAGATATTTTTTTTCTCCGGTTATCCGGTACAGTTTTGCCAGTCCGATCTCCACTTCCTGATGCCCGCTCGGCAGCATCAATTTTCCGGGTCCAAAAATTTTAACTATCAGATTTGCGCTTTTCAGGGCCACATCCAACAATGTTTTTTTGCCGGTTGCCATATAATGCGCGGCTGCGGCTTCAAACAGATGGCCAAGATTATAAAGTTCGTGGCTCCCCTCTTCATTCAGCCAGCGCGAGGGTCCGGTTACCTTCTCAAACTTCTTAGATCCCATAGTCCGGACCGTATAAAGATATCCGTCTTTCTCCTGAGCCAAAGTTATGAGCGAGATAATTTTATCGAGCTGATTGTTCAATTGCCTATCCTTTTTCAGCATCAGAGAATAAGACGCCCCCTCAATTACTTTGTAGACATCCGAGTCGTCAAAATAATATTTACTGCAGAAATCACCGGTCTCAACATTGCCGGCAATCGCGAAATTTTTAATACGCCCTGTTTCCTCCAGCAGTTTTAAGGCATAAGGAATTGTTACAGTACGATTTGTCTCCATTCTTGTATGCCAAAATCCGTCCGTCATATGCACCTTTGTAAATGGAACCGGCTGAATCGGGTAATCCTTTTTCATTTGTGCGGTAACCGTCAGCGATGTTATTAAAAACGCAGCAATAAAATTCAGTTTCATTTATATCTCCATTCTTAAATTAATTTTTTTCAGTCAATCCGTCTATCGCCTCCTGAAGAAGCAGGTTGAATCTCGCGGGGTCTTCCAGCATTACAAAGTGACCGACTCCGTTCATCATCTTCAGTTCATACGATTTTGTCATCTTCCTGTTTTCCTCTACACGGATAGGATATCGGTCGCAATTGATTGAGATAATCGGAATATCGATCTCTCCTAGAGCCTCAATAGCATTACCTTTAAACATATTTTCCATGGCGCTAACCGCGACTTTCTCCGGAGCAGAAGCCATATCGTCAGAGACTTTTTTTACGAGTGCCGGATCTGCATTCGGGGGAAACATCGATTTTACAAATTCTCTGGTGGATGCAGAAAAATTCTCCTTAAACGGTTTCATAAAAACACCCACCTGTTCGGCGGGCATTGTCTCTCCCAAATTCTGAAATGTATCGGCTCCCACCAGTCCTATTATTTTATCTTTGAGAATCCGTGCGGCTTCAATGATCACGACTCCTCCCATCGAATGACCAATCAGCACCGTTTTTTTACTATCAAGACTGTTCACGACCGCGGCAACATCCTGCCCGAACAATTCCATAGTATAATTATTTCTCTCCGTTCCGGATTTACCGTGTCCCGCCAAATCAATAGTAACAACCGTGTAATTCTCCGCAAAAATCTCTTCCTGATTGGACCAGTAGGATTTATCGCAGCTCCATCCGTGAACGAAGACCAGCGCGGGCTCACCCTTCCCAAATTTACTGTAGCTTATTCTGGAGCCGTCTTTTGATAAAACGGTTTCAGACTGCGGGAATATTTCTGTAGAAATAATTAGCGCAATCAAAAGAAAAACTAAAAACGCTCTGTTTTTCATTACATCTCTATTCAAAAATTAATTAATCGCTTTAACAATATCTTGAAAGATCAGATCAATTTTATTCCCCAGTAATGACGGCCGGAATTTTTATTTCACCAACCGATTTGTTGAACTCCGGGATCTCTTCACTTACCACTTTTTTAAGTTTCATCAATTCAGCGTCAATTTTTTCCACAAGTTCTTTCTTCACCGTGTAGGCCTGTTCTGTAGGCCTGAATTGGCCGTCGGCTACGGAACTGTTCAATGAAGCGAGCTTGTCGTTCAGGCGGACCGGGTAATTTAAAGGATCCTGACCGCTTCTATTTTTTGTCTGATACAGAGTCTCTTCTATTGCTGTAATTTTTTTGTTTATAGCTTCGCCGAATTTTTTAGCTTCTCCGGCATTTCCGAAATTTTTAATTCTTTCAAGCACGCCGTCAATCTGTTTTCTAATGTTTCTGATCTGTTTAATCGCGCGGTGCATCTCAGTTAATTTATCCCTTGTGAAGAGAACAAAATCGAACTGGGCCTGCAAATCCAGCTGGCCGGCTGAAGAACGCGGATCTTTCAGGATTGTAAAAGGAACGGAAATACTATCTTTGCCTGAAACCAAGGTTGCTTTATATTCACCGGGAACCGCCTGCGGACCCGTCATCCCATCGCCTCCCCAGATAATAAGGCCGTCAAATTTTTCAGCGTTGGAATAGCGCATGTTCCATACAAATCTCTGCAATCCTTTTTTTATCGGTAGGCGGTCCCCCGCTTCTTTTGATTTAGGTTTATATAATCTGACAAGCCTTTCATTTCCGTCATAAATTTTTAATTCAACCGAATTGCTGTCCGGCAGGTTTTCAAAATGGTAACTCATCAAGATTCCGCTCTGCAGATTTTTGCCGGAGGTAATTCCGTCGCTCCTGTCTGAACCGTCAATCCGGAATGTTTTGCGGGGCGGGTATAATCGAAAATCTTTTTTTGCTGGTTCAATGCCTGCCATACGCAACGGAGTAATGTCATCAATCATCCAGAAAGATCTGCCCTGTGTTGCAACGATCAAATCCTCATTCTTAATTGTAAGGTCTGTAACCGGGACAATAGGCAGATTCTGCTGAAAAGCCTGCCAGTCTTTTCCGTCATTTAGAGAGAGATACATCCCTTCTTCAGTTCCGGCGAATAATAATCCGGGCCTTTTAGTATCCGCTCTTATAACCCTTGTAAAATGATTCTCATTTATTCCGGAAACAATTTTTTTCCAGGTTTTTCCAAAATCTTCCGTTTTAAGGAGATACGGTTTGTAATCATCCGACTTATATCTTGTAGCGGCAACGTAAAGTCCCGCTTCATTGAAAGGATCGGTTTCTATACTGTTTATCTGAGCCCACTCCGGCAGTAAATTTTGTGGAGGTGTAACATTTTTCCAGTTTTTTCCTGCATCTGTAGTAAGATAAATCAAACCGTCATCAGAGCCTGTCCAGATCATTCCCGGCTTGAGAGAACTTTCGGCGACAGAAAAAATTGTACAATAATATTCCACGCCAGTGTTATCTTTAGTAATCGGTCCGCCGGAAGAGATTTGTTTTGTGGTATCGTTTCGTGTTAGATCCGGACTTATAGCATCCCATTTTTCTCCCCCGTTCGTGGTTTTGAAAAGTACATTTCCGGCCGCGAACAATGTCTGCTTATCATGGAAAGAGAACAGCAGCGGAAAATTCCATTGAAATCTGAATTTCCAGTCTTTGGCGCCATGTCCCATCGGCGAATCCGGCCAGACATCAACGGTTCTGGTTTCATTAGTCCGATGATTTTTCATTCCAATTAATCCGGCATAATTCCCTCCGTAGACAAGATCATTATCTCCCGGGTCAACCGCAATCCATCCGCTCTCCGCACCGGCTGTCGATTCCCAATCCCTCTCACCTATGCTTCCCCCTTCAGTTCTATGTAATATTCTTACAGTGCTGTTATCCTGCTGGGCGCCGTAAATTCTGTATGGGAAATGATCATCTGTGGTCACTCTGTAGAATTGAGCGGTCGGCTGATTATTCATTGTGCTCCAGCTTTTTCCCCCATCAAGAGTAACCTGAGCCCCGCCGTCATCGCCGATTATCATGATATCGGGATTATCTGGATTGATCCAGAGATCGTGATGATCGCCGTGGGGTGTTCTTATGCTTTCAAAAGTTTTTCCGCCATCTTTCGATCTCCAGAAATTGACATTAAGAACATAGACTATATCTCTGTCCTTCGGATGAGCATAAATTCGTGTATAGTACCAGGCCCTCTGCCGCAGATTTCTCTCTTCATTAATTTTAATCCAGGAGTCGCCTCCGTCATCAGAACGGAACACTCCTCCTTCAATTGCCTCTACAATCGCATAAATTCTTTTGGGATCGGATTTTGAAACGGAGACGCCGATTTTTCCGATAATACCTTTCGGCATTCCTTTATTGGAAGAGATATTTTTCCAGGTAATGCCCCCATCGGAAGTTTTCCAAAGCGCCGAACCTTCTCCTCCGCTTTCGAGACTGTAGGGAGTTCGTTTTACTCGCCAGGTTGCAGCGAAGAGGATTCTTGAATTAGTCGGATCTATATTTAGATCTATCGCCCCCGCATCCTCATTTACGAATAATGTTTTCTTCCAATTTTTGCCGCCGTCATTTGATCTGAAAATGCCGCGCATTTGATTGGGTCCATACAGATGACCAAGTGCCGCCGCTAAAACAATGTCCGGATTTTTAGGATCGATTACGATTCTTACTATGTGGCGGGAATCTTCGAGGCCGATATTTTTCCAGGTTTTGCCCGCGTCTTCGCTTTTCCAGATTCCGTTTCCGCTGCTTACATTACCGCGGACAGTCTCTTCTCCGGTCCCGGCATAAATTACATTCGGGTCCCAATCGCTTACGGCTATTGAACCAATGGCTCCGCCGAAAAACTTATCCGAAATATTCTTCCAGGTTGTTCCGGCATTTTCACTTTTCCACACGCCCCCTCCGGTTGCACCGAAATAAAAGAGTGAGGAATTTGAGGGAACTCCGGCCACCGCACAGGATCTTCCTCCTCTGAACGGACCGATAGACCTATAGTTGAGCCCGCTTAAAAATGTGGAATCTAAATTTTGAGAAAAAATAGTTGATGCGAGAAATAGTAATATCGCTGCAGGCAATTTCGAAAATCGCTTCATATTGCAATTCCTTTGGTCTGATAATTTTGGTAAAGAATTTATCTGAATTGAGCTGTGAATTCAACTTTTTTTATCATTCATAATTCGGGAATTATGCAGAAACCCGGATTTATTAAATAAATTATCTGCCGAGGAGAAGTTCTTTAAGATCCGCATATGAATTAGAAAGCGGGATCGATTTTTTCTTTTTTTCAACAGATGCCGCGAGACGCTGAGGAATTTCAACCTTCTTACCTGTGGCTTTTTGGACGGAATCATTAAATTTTGCCGGGTGGGCAGTTTCAAAAACAATTCCTGTAAATTTCTCGTTGGGACGGGAATTCATAAATTGCTTTAACGCAAGATAGCCTACTGCGCCGTGAGGATCGATGGTGTAATTGAATCTTTCATACAGTTCGGATATTCCCGCCAATGTAGCCTCATCATCGAAACTGAATGAGAATACATCATTTCTGATCTTTCCGATATCTCCTCTATAGAGTTCTACCAGTCTTTCCAGATTGCTCGGATTACCTACATCCATCGCGTTAGAAATTGTCTGGACTGAGTTTCGGGGATTGAATTTGAGCGTCCGGATAAATTCCGTAAATACATTATTTTTATTTGTCGCGGCTATTAACGCGGAAATCGGGATTCCCATTCTCGCGGCAAATATTCCGGCGGTCAGATTTCCAAGATTTCCCGAAGGGACAGATATAATCATCTGCTTCTTTTTTTCTTTGAGGTTACTGAATGAATTAAAATAATAGAACGTCTGGGGAATCAGCCGAGCGATGTTAATTGAATTAGCTGAACTAAGATTCAGTTTTTCGTTAAGCTCTTCATCCATGAACGCTTCTTTTACCAGTTTCTGGCAGTCATCGAATGTTCCGTAAACTTCAATCGCAGTAATGTTTTTATCCAGAGTTGTCAGTTGTTTTTCCTGTATAAAACTCACCTTTCCAGTCGGATAGAGGAGATAAACTTTTATCCCTTCAATGCCGTAGAAACCGTTTGCTACAGCACTCCCTGTATCGCCCGAAGTAGCCACTAAAATATTTATCTCCCTGTCGGAGCCTCTTGCAAAATACTCCATAGTTTTTGCCATAAATCTGGCACCGAAATCCTTGAACGCGAGAGTCGGTCCGTGAAAGAGTTCCAGAATAGTAAACTGTTCGGTTAATTCGACAAGAGGGGCAGGAAAGTTCACCGAATTCGCCACGATCGAAAACAACTCGTTGGGGGGAATCTCATCGCCTATGAAATTAATCGCGATTTTGTAATTCATCTCTATAAAAGAATATTTGTCTATCTCGGCAATCAGCGAGGAGGGAAAAAGAGGAATGCTTTGAGGCATAAATAATCCCCCGTCCTTAGACAGACCTTCCATCAGGGCAGTTTTAAAACTCACAACATTATTTTTGTCCCGGGTGCTGTAATACTTCATTTTATCCCGTCACTTCCGGTCCGGATGAATTTATTTTTGACACATAGATTACATTTTTATTTATATATCCGTCAGATATTTTTTTCATTGCCTTCCCTATTTTAACCGCGTCAATTTCCGATCTGCCGAACGCAAATACGGCGGGTCCGGATCCTGAGATGCTGCATCCGATCGATCCGGCACTTAAAGCGGCTTCTTTTATTCTGAGAAAGCCGGGAATTAATTTTGCTCGCGCGGGTTCCGAGATTATATCGTTCATCGATCTTCCAATAAGATCATAATCTTTTTTTAATAATCCGGCAATCAGTCCCGCAGCATTGCCGCTCTGTGTAATCACATCTTTAAGCGGATAATTTTTCCTTATCAGTTTTCTTGCTTCCGAGGTTTTGACAGCGAATTGCGGATGAAGAATAGTACAGAATAAATTATCGGGCGCTTTTATCCGGATCAGATCAACCGGATTATAACCGCGTATAAGAATAAATCCACCAAAGAGGCACGGCGCAACATTATCCGCATGAATGCTTCCGGCCGCCGCTTTTTCTCCTATCATTGCAAATTCCAGCAGTTCATTTTTTTTGAATGGTCTGCCGAGCAGTTCGTTCAAGGCAAATGGAGCGGCAACGGCGCTTGCCGCGCTCGAGCCCAATCCGCTCCCCGATATTATCCGCTTTCTTATCTCAATCTCGACTCCAATATTTATTTGAAGCGCTGAGAGAAAACTTGTTAGCGCAACAGAGGCGGTGTTTTTATTTATATCAAACGGTAATCCGTTTTTATCTCCGGTGATCTTAATAATTCTGATTCCCGGTTTACCGGTTATCCTTATTATCATCTCCTCAACCGGAACATTTACAGCAAAACCCATTATATCGAAGCCTGG
>JBAYWA010000085.1:0-6977 GCA_041674325.1 Melioribacteraceae bacterium
TTAACGGGATGACACGGAACATGAGTGTCCTTATAGACAATTCCGTTTTCGGTTATCCGCTTAAAAGCCTAAACGCTCTCCCGTCGGGGGAATATTATATTCAGGCGCTTCTCCATAAATATGAAACGTTCAATCTCTCGAACGGGAGAACTGTAAAACTTCCTATGGACAGGGGAGAGGGACAGCACTGGAACATTGCACCCGGAAATTTATACAGCACTCCGCAAAAGATTTATATCGATCCCTCTAAAAATGAGATTGTAAAAATTGTACTCGATAAAATAATTCCTCCACTTCCGGATCCCGAAGAGAGCAGGTATGTAAAGCATATCAGAATTAAGAGCGAGCTCCTGAGCAAATTCTGGGGCAGACCGATGTATCTTGCGGCGTTTGTTCTTCTGCCGTACGGATTTGATGAACATCCCGACGCCCGGTACCCGCTGGTAATTAATCACGGGCATTTTCCGACTACAATTTCAGCATTCCGAGAAACACCGCCTGACCCTAATCTGGCTCCCGATTACAGCGAACGGTTTCACATGTCCGGCTATAACAAAATTGTTCAGGAATATTCTTACAAATTATTTAAGGAATGGACCTCGCCGGAATTTCCCAGAATGCTGCTTATAGAAATTCAGCACGCTAATCCGTATTACGACGATTCATATGCCGTTAATTCGGAAAATCTCGGACCCTACGGTGACGCAATTACTTTTGAACTGATTCCGGCGATAGAAAAAAAATTCCGCGGGATAGGTAAAGGTTGGTCCAGGTTTCTGTACGGAGGCTCAACCGGAGGATGGGAATCGCTGGCGGCGCAGATTTTTTATCCGGATGAGTATAACGGATGCTGGGCTGCATGCCCGGATCCGATCGACTTCCGCGCTTATACAATCGTGAATATCTACGAAGATAAGAACGCGTACTATCTCGATAATACCTGGAAAAAAACAGCTCGCCCCGGCACCCGCAACTATCTAGGTCATATCAGCGCCACCCTGGAAGAGGTTAACCATCTGGAACTGGTGCTTGGTGAGAAAAGCCGCTCCGGAGAACAGTGGGATATTTGGCAGGCTGTTTTTTCTCCGATGGGAGATGACGGTTACCCTAAACCGATCTGGAATAAATTGACCGGAGAGATAGATCACTCCGTCGCGGAATACTGGAAAGAGAATTTTGATCTCAGGTATATACTGGAGCGGGACTGGAAAAAACTCGGCGGAAAGCTTAAGGGGAAAATCCATATATATGTAGGCGAGGCGGATAATTTTTATCTGAACAACGCGGTCTATCTGATGGAGGATTTTCTGAGGAACACTAAGGATCCTTATTATGATGGAGAAGTGGATTACGGCGCGCGGGCGGAGCATTGCTGGAACGGTGATCATAACCAGACCAACGCCATATCACGGCTAAGATATGCTCAAATGTATTTTCCTAAAATTTTAAAATGGATTATGGAATCCGCTCCCGAAGGCGCGGATTTAAATAGCTGGAGATATTAATTGGAAAAGCTAACGGACGAAAATAAAATCGAAATTCTTTTTGAAAATGAGGATTTGATTGCCGCAGACAAACCGGCGGGAATCTCATCTATTGCGGAGAACGATACCGCGCTTGATACGCTTCATTCTCTTCTGGAAAAAAAATATTCACAGAGACTTTTTATTGTTCACCGGCTCGATAAAGAGGTAAGCGGAGTAATTCTGTTTGCCAAAAATCCGCGCACGCATAAATTCATTAATGATCAGTTCGCCGGAAGAACGGTTAAAAAATATTATTCGGCTATTGTACATGGAATTATTAACGAATCCGATGGCGTTATCAGAAAACCGATCCGGGAATTCGGTTCCGGCAGAATGGGCGTTGATGACAGAAAGGGAAAACCCAGCGAGACAAAATTCAAAGTTGTGGAACGGTTCAAAGATTTTACACTGCTGGATTTAAATCCGTCGACCGGTCGCCGCCATCAATTGCGCGTGCATCTATACAGCATCAATCATCCCATAGTCGGCGATCTCCGTTACGGCGAAAAAACTATGCAGGAAAAATTCCCCCGTATAATGCTTCATGCGAGGAGTCTCCAATTCAAACTGTACGGAGGAAAGGAGATATATGTTGAGGCTTCTCTCCCGCCGGCATTTTCTGAAGAAGCGGCGAGAATATCAAAGCTGATCTGAATTAAACAAATAAAAGTGAGTCTAAAATGAAATCATTGAGGGAGAAGAAGGGAGAACATTTAAGCTGGAGACAGCCTAAAGCCACTCATCAGATGTTTGAACTGAAATCGGGGAATGAGCTCTTTGGAAGGCTGTTGTTTCCGAAATCGGTCGGATCCCTTGCCGAGGCGGAGACCTCCGAAGGAAAGTGGACATTTAAACGCGTCGGTTTTTTCAGCACCAGAATCACGGTAAGAAAAGCGGGCTCCGAGGATGATATGGCAATCTTTAAACCAAATCTTATGGCTACAAGCGGCACGCTCGAATTTTCTTCCGGAAAAAAATTTCAATGGCACGCCGCAAATTTCTGGGAGACCAGATTTGAATTTAAGGACGCCGAAGGAGAAACAGTAGTTACTTTTCTTTCCGGCGCCGATGATCATAAATTTAAAGACTGGTTTAAAACTCAGGCAAGAGTGGAAATCGCCGAAAACAGGCTGGATCTGGAAGAGTTTCCGGTAATGGTCTTGCTCGGCTGGTATCTAATAATTGTGCTGCAGATGGATACATCCGCGGGGGCTGTGGTTACAATGACTTCTTAAAATTTATATTCAATTCCGCCGCTTTTTAACGGCTTGCCCGACGTGTCCAGCACGTTTAAAATAACGCGGTCTCTGATATTATATTTATTCATAAGGAAAGATTTTAGAAGAGTAAGATCGAATTTCATCTGCCGGGTGATAAGAGCCTTGCATAAATCCCCGTCTGCAAAGTGTGACAGATGAAGTGTAATCCGGGCGGGATTGGCCCCGGTAATCTCCTTCACCGCGAACAATTCAATTAAATGATCCCGGCAGCCGCCGCCGTATTCCACCCTTAAATTAAGCCGATCATTACTAAGAGTAATATCCGATGCGTTGACCGCGTCTCTTCTTATTATTCCGGAGTAATTAGGGTCAATAAGCAGAACCGGCTGAATATCTGATTCCGTGATTTTTGCTACGCGCAGTTCAATATTATAATCCTCCGGTCTGATCCGGAGATCTGTCTTCTGAGCGGGAAAGAGATTCACCAATTGTATCAGGTAGCCGCCCACAACAATTTCCCTGGGTTCAAGTCCGGTATGAAGTGAATAAGATTTTGATGAATTTTCCGCAACCACGGTCAGATATGCTTCTCCGTCTCCCGCCCAGATGCAAACTGCATCAACCGGACATCGGGAATCGGCGCCAACTCCTTCAAATCTTAAATATAATTTATTGTTAATTGTTATTTCTTGTTTGTAATTAAGATGGATTATTGCCGGCTCGTCCCCGACCGGAATAGAATCCTGATCGGGAAATGGAATTTCGGAGTACTGAGTACAGCTGACCGCAAAAATTAAGAGTGAAGCAGATAATATTTTTAATAATCGTTTCAATGCACGTTCCTTTCGTTCGCTCGAAAAATTAATAATTACGGAATAAAATGAAAGGATAAAATCGAGCGCACCGGTATGATGCGCTCTTCAAGACCAACAAGCTGAAACAATATTACAATTTGAAGTATGCGCCTAATGTCAGATAACCAATACCGTACCCGATTTCGCCAAAAGCGCCCCATGTGTTCGAAACGGCATACCTGGCGCCGGCATGTCCGCCCAGGAATAATTCACTGCCAGCGGCTGTATAGCCAAAGCTGCCGCTTGGTGCTGTGACGCTTACAATATTGTATCCCAGAGTTAATCCTGCATATAAATCCAGTTTATCGGATGGTTCCATGAAGTGATATTCGCCCCTGGCGCCGATAACAATGTAACTATACTTCCATTCGTAAGAGTCTGTACCAAAAGAAGCTTTGTATGATGATCCGCTGTAACAGAGAATACCGCCGACAGAAATTTTGTCGGTCATTCCAATCTGATAACCCACGCTTATAGGAGGAATTGTAGAACTGCCTTCGGTTCCGGCGAACCCAAATCCAATACCGGCATTAAGTGTTTTGCTTCCGTTTCGGAATCCCTGCGCATAAGATGTCATGGAAGAGATAAATAATAATGCCAGTAGTACCAATAATACTTTCTTCATGCTAAACCTCGATAATTGATTAATAATTTGATTTTAGTTTTTTGATAGCTCTTGATAGAAGGAAAATCAGGCCGTATGCGGAATGAGATCCAGAACAAGTGCAAACAACATATCAAATATATTAAGATTCCCGGGAAAAAAGTGTTCCCCGTGAATAGGAAAAAAAGAAATTTATCTTGTTTAAATCATTTCGAAAGTTCGTCGTAAGTTTTTTCCAGATTCATTTTACGCGCGCCGGCCCACCGCTCTTTCAAATGGCCGAATCCGGGTATCTCATTCGATGAAGCAATAAGTTCTTTTGATTTGCCGAGCTTAATTTCGCCGGAGACGAACTCAACCAGAGCGGTCAGATAATTTTTCATCGCAAGAAGATCGGTCATAGAACCCGTTGCCAGATCGTCGGATGCGCCGTGTCCGAAAATAAAAAGTGTATCGCTCGAGTAATACTTCGAAATTCTCTCGAGAACAACAGGCCAGTTTGAGATTGATCCGCCTCCGTTGGAATCGATAAACGGGTAGGTTCCGTTGAAGACAAGATCACCGAGATGCGCTATGTTGGCATTTCTGAAATGGACAACGGAATCTCCGCCGGTATGCGCGTTCCCGAAAAATTTAGCCGAGACGGTCTCTTTTCCAATCTCCTGCGTCCACTCTTTTTTAAATGTTGCAGTCGGATACGCCTGCGGTTTTGCGGGATCGTTTCCGTACGATTTTTCCTGAAGAGCTTTGCAGTTCTCCTGGGCTATTATTCTCTCCGCAAAATCTTTAAGATAAAAATTTCCGGAAGTGTGATCTCCGTGATGATGTGTATTGAAAAGGAGGTCAATCCTGCGGGGACTTCTTTTCTGCAGCTCTGCCAGCATATTCTTTGCGGTATCGGGGTATTGAGAATCTATCACAACCGTCGCATTTTCCGATGTGTGCCAGCCGATGGTTCCCCCTTTTTCGATGTAGATGCCCACATTATCGCGCAGAATTTTAAATTTGCCCGCCGACTGCTGAAAAATTCTTCCAAAATTCTCGGTTCCGGGAAGAAAAAATCCTCCTGCGATCAGCGAGGAAGCTTTTAAAAACTCTTTGCGCGTAAATTTCATTTTTAGCTCATCTGTTAATGTTGAATGATATAATTTACGATAAAACTCATTTTTATTGCAATAAGTTCAAATAAGAAAAAATGAGGACGTCTTGTTGCGGAGCGGTTCTTGCAGAGAAGAGGAACAAAAAATTTATGGATAATTCAGCCCGGTTTACAAATGATTAATAATATTTTCACCGTCAGGACAAAAAAGCTAAATTTAGCGACGTTAAAATAAATTTTGGTAAAAGATGAATTTCTCCTTCTTCACGGTTCCAATGAAAGTGAAAATATTTATACTTGCGGCAATTTTGTCCGGCTCTGTTTCTGCCCAGAATTCTTCAATCCACGGTAAAATTACAGATTCAGCGAGCGGCAGCCCCATACAGGGGGCGGTAATATATATTTCCCGGAATCAGATCGCACATTCAAACCATGACGGGAATTACTCAATCAAAAACATCTCCCCCGGAATGTATACTATTAAAATTTCCCGCATCGGATACAGATCGGTCTCGGCGGAGTTCACTGCGGATAAATTATCAGGAGAGAAAAATTTTGCACTTATACCGGCCCCGATTGAATTGGATGAGGTCTTGGTAAACACCGACAGGATGGAAAAGTATCTAAGGAATTCCCCCTTTTCGGCCTTGCTCCTCGGAAGCGATGAAATTGAGAACAAACCGGCACAGTCTCTATCCGACCTTTTAAAAGATCAGCCGGGTTTATCTCTTCTGAGAGACGGAGTCTGGGGAACCGAAATTAGCATAAGAGGATTGAACCGGGAAAATGTTGTAGCGTTGATCGACGGAAGCAGAATTGCTACGGCTACGGATGTTGCGGCGCGCCTTTCTATGATAGATCTTAACGATGTTGAAAGAATAGAAGTTATAAAGGGAGCTGCCTCTTCAATCTACGGCTCCGGAGCTACCGGCGGAATAGTTAATGTTATAACAAAATCACCGCAGACTTACGATCATTTTATGATGAACGGAAATTTGTCGGCGGGAATTAATTCTGTGAATAATCTCACGGCTCTTTCCGGTTCGCTTTACGGAGGAAGCTCATTCTGGTCTTCAAAGATTTCGGGCTCGTACAGAAAAGCAGGCAATACGCAAACCCCGTCCGGCGAACTTTACAACAGCCAATTTAAGGATTACAGTTTTTCCGGCGCGCTTAATATCATTCCGGCTGAAAATAATCTGATAAAATTTAATTACCAGCTCTTCAAAGCGGAAAATGTGGGCATTCCCGGGGCCTCTGTCTTTCCCGAAAATGCGGAGGTCCGCTATCCGGATGAAAAACGGGAAATGATTTCCGCCGGGTATGAGATTCAAAACATTTCAACCCTCGTCAATAAAATATCGGCTAAATATTCGTATCAGTATATCGCGCGTAACGTCGAAAATATTCCGCATCAGGTTCAGAACATTCCCGCCTCCGGCACAGCGCCCGCCAGAAGAGTTAGCGTGCTTAAAATTACACCTGAAGCGGATCATAAAAACAATAACCTTCAGATTCAGACGAATCTTTCGCCGACCGGCAATAATAATCTTATTCTGGGGATAGACTACTGGGATAGAAGTTACCGCGGCGAGAGAAATAAATATCAGATGATTGAAGTCTTAAATTCACAGGGAAATGTAACCGGCGTTACAAATAAGACGATTGGAGAAA
>JBAYWA010000086.1:0-6945 GCA_041674325.1 Melioribacteraceae bacterium
ATCAGAACAATAAGACAAGCCACAAATCCGCTGACAGGGCCGGCAACTCCTATATCGAACATTGCTTTATTATCCGGTATAGCCGACTTTGTTTTAATAACCGCTCCCATAGTTCCGAAATTAAATAATCCAATCACAGGAGGAAAAGGAATGAAAAATGGAAGTGTTGCTTTCACCTTATGATATACGCTTGCGAAATAATGACCGAATTCGTGAGCACTCAATATGAAGAGAATAGAAACGGCGTAAGGCAAGCCGGCATAGAGTTCTCGCAATTCATAAGGTCCGGTCTTACCGGTTGTCCACTCAACTCCGGCAATGAGTGTGGTAATAAAAGTAATAGTGAATAATCCAATATGCAGCAGATAATTATGCCCGGATTTTTTACCGAGAATCGACCGCGCAAAAGAATCAAATTTGTTTTCGGACATTTCAGAGATCCAGGTTAATTCCTATAGCGGAATATTCTCTTTTAGCGTCGTAATATTCCCCGCTAATATCATATCCGTTATAATACTGATAGAACAATCGTAATCCTCTCCCCTTAATCTCACCTAATTTAACACCCAGATGCAAAGTAAAATTCCTCTTCCCCTCTTCCGCATTTAAAGTCCCGTCCGCGGCAATATAGGGGGATAAATTTTTAACGACGGCATTTTTCAAAAAATATTCGAATCCGGTCTGCAAAATTCCTTTTCCGGCTCCAGCCGGATCAACGTGAAAAAGATAAGTGCCTCCTGCATATATCCTAAGATCAGCGAATGTGTAAAATCCGAGAGTCTCAACAAATTCACGGCTGTAAACTCGGGGATTCCGGCCGTCCTTCCATTGGTGAAGCTGGCCGTCGAAATGACCGTCAACAAAATGGGCGCTTATATGGCTTATCCGTATCCGCCCGCCGTACGAGTAATGGGGGGCAGCTCTTAAGTATCCGAAATTAATTCCGAACATATAGTCGACGGCATCGACAGGGAAATGAAAATTTTCCTCTCTTGTAAGGAGTGTCCAAGTGAATAAATCGGCTCCGAAAGAAAAAGTTTCGCTCTCATTCCCAATCCTCAGAAGATCCATCGAATTTCCGATATTGAGCCACAGCTGATTGCTGTTCGTTCTGAAAACAAAACCCAATTTCGGCTCCAATTGGTTTGCTGTAAACGGGTGAATAGTTAATTCCTTCGGGAAAAAATCAATGCCGGTCTGTGGTAAAGTCTGGGCTTCAAAAACGAGCGGGATTAAAAAGAGCAGGGATGCTGCGAGATATTTTTTCATGCAAGTCCGGTTAGTTCTATTAAAAAGTTCTTCCTTTCCATTTCACTTTCCGATTCGGAAGGACTATAAAAGGAAGAATCAATACATAAATGATAAAATAAACTTCAAACGCTATAAAATGCTTTATACTCATCTTCAATCTCAGCCGGCTGAATACGGGCTTAACAAAATAATAATCCACCGCGATTTTGAAGATACTCAAATATAAGCCTGTAGCCGAGAAAAAGAAAGGCAGTAAAAGAATCAGAGCATGAACGATATATCCCCATGCCATAACGGAATATCCGATCAGATCGCTCTTCATTCCACCTACTCCCCACCTCTTCTTCTGCCAGTATAATGTCTTCCAATCGGGACACACTTTAGAATTGACCAAAGAATTCTGATCCAGCGGATAAATTATTTTGTATTTTTTCAGCTCGTGGATAGCCATTAAAAGATTAAAATCCTCAGTCACAGAGAAAGGCAATCCCTCATAACCTCCGATCTCGTCGTACACGCTTTTCCTGTAAGACATATTGTTTCCGATACAGCTCAGAGGTTTCCCTAGATTGATTGTCCCGGCGGCGACCGTGAGAAGATAGACGAAATCGATAGCCTGCATCCCGGCGAAAGAATTATAATCCTCTTGGGTCGTAAAACCTCCTACAAATGCAACATCATTTTTATAATAGGAAGCGATGGTTTTTGCCCATAACGGAGAAACGGTGCAATCGGCATCTGTGGTAAGTATGATCTCGCCGTGAGAGATCCGTATCGCGTTTGCCAATGCATTAGTCTTTCCTTTCAAAGAGCCGATTGAACCCTCCGGTATCAATGTTCTAAAACGCGGTTTGTCTTTGACGAAGTTTTCGATTATCTCTCCGGTAGAGTCCGAAGAATGGTCATTGACGATAATAATTTCGAGTTTATTTTCAGGATAAATTAATTTATCCAGCGATACAAGACAATCGAGAATATTTTTCTCTTCATCCCGCGCAGCAACTACGACAGTCACACCCGGCAGTTTGTCGTCTCCTAGCTTCGGATATTTCTTCCCCGCCCCGATTGTAAAGATTATCAGTTGTATGAAATAGAGTGAAATGCTTATTAAGAAGATAATTTCGAACATTTAGCCTTTTATATCGAATATAAATTAATTTGTATCTATAAATTAAAGCGAAGAAAATTATATTGCACAAAGAAAATTAAAAATTAATAGAAAGTTAATGTCAAAACCCCGTCCTTTAAAGCGATTTGGCCAGAATTATCTCGTTGATAAGAATACTATCAGAAAAATAGTTGAGGAATTCAAACCCGGAGTAGATGATATAGTTATAGAAATTGGTCCCGGAACTGGCGCGTTAACCGGAGAACTGGCACCTTTAACAAAGAAACTGTATGCAGTAGAGATAGATAACCGGGTAGTAGAAAGTCTGGCCTTAAGTTTTCCCTCGGTTCACGTTATTCATCATGATTTTCTGAAACTTGATATGAACAGATTTCTGGAGGAAAAACCGGTACGGATAATCGGCAACATCCCTTATTACATCACGTCCTCAATCCTCTTTAAATTAATTGAGAACCGGCTTCTGGTTCAAGATGCTATGCTGATGGTTCAGTTAGAGGTGGCTAAACGTATTACCGCGGCAGAGTGCAGCGATGATTACGGAATTTTGGGAGTGCTTTTGAATTTTTTCGCCGATACAAAACTTTGTTTCAGGATTTCTCCCAATGTGTTTTACCCGAAGCCAAAAGTGGAATCGGCAATCATTCATCTCAATTTTCAGAAAGATCTTCCGGACGATCTCGACTTCAGATTATTTATTCAGGTTGTGAAGGCTTCTTTCGGAAACAGGAGGAAGAAATTGAAGAACTCGCTTGGAAACAGTATTTTCAAGGAAGTCACCATTGACCAGAGCGAATTTGATGTATCTAGAAGAGCGGAAGAATTGAAGATAAATGAATTTGTTGAATTGACCCGTATCATCCAGAGGCTGACACAGAAATAAATCTATCCGGACAGTATTAAGAATGGAAAGATTAAAAGAAATCAAAAAATATTTAAATCCTGCCGACACCGTTGTTATTGTATTTCTTTTATTGATCACCTCATTAAATCTGTTTTTTTTTCAAAAAATTCCGGAATGGCAACTTAACATTTCCATTAATATTCTCATAATAACCTTCGCAGTCATTTTCGCCATCCTGGATTCAAAAACTGGAATCGCAGTCTGGACTCAGCTCCATCTATGGTATCTGGTTCCATTTGTATTCCTGAGTTTCCAGGAGCTCCACCGGATGATCGGACCTCTCCGCGGAATCACATACGATGATTCCCTTATAATTATCGACCGGTTCATCTTTGGCACGGATCCGACAAAAGAATTATTTAAAATTGCCAATCCATATCTAACCGAACTGCTCCAGATTGTTTACGGAACGTTTTTCTTTTTGCCTGTAATATTAGGGATAGACTTCAAGATGTACAAAAAAGCGGACGCGTTTAATTATTCCGCTTTCATAATTGTTTATGGTTTTACTCTCTCATTTATCGGCTACTTACTGGTTCCCGCTATCGGTCCCCGCTTTACACTTCACGATTTTGCCATGAACAATCTAGAGATGCCCGGATTATTTGTAACCGATTTTCTGCGTGAGATAGTAAACAGCGCCGAAGGAATCGCCGCCGGGACGGCTAACCCCTCTCTAATTGTTCAGAGGGATTGTTTTCCAAGCGGTCATACTCAGATGACACTTCTGGTCATGTTCCTGTCCGTGAAGTTCAGAAGCAGATGCAAACTGTTTTTTATATTAAACGGCACGCTGCTCATTTTTGCGACAGTCTATTTGAGATATCATTACGTGGCTGATCTGATCGGAGGATTGATATTCATGCTGCTTACGATTTGGAGCGGCAAGTATATTTTTGAATCGTGGTCGGGAAATCCTAGGGAATCAATCGATTGAATTTATTCCAGCCCGGCAAATCTTCTTCATCTTATTCCGACGTACCTATTGGCGTCGTAATAGGTGCGGAATTGACAATGCAAGTTGAGAGCGGTATCAAAGCGTGGCCGGTCAGTTGATGGAGCCGGCGTCAACCTTTTGTATCGTCTCAACAATCAAAGAAAAATACCTGTCCAGAGAACAATTTGCATCTTCGCGCAGATAACAATCGCCGCCCTCCTGGGCTCTGCATTTTGCACAGACCGTATCACGCAGTTTAATCTGAAGTTCTTTTATATCCTCACTATCCGTGCTATGGACTACTTCTATTATTTGAGGAAGAAAGAGCTCAACCGCACACGACTCCTTCTCATTTAAAGTGCAGCCCCCTTTTGCGTTGGAATCGACACAAATGGAACAGACATTTTGTTTCAGAGCTTTTAAATATTTATCCATAAATTTGTTTCGCCTAATTTAGGGCTCCGGTATTTCGACCGGCGGCCGTTGGTAGAAACATCAATAATACATTATCTTTATTTATTCAGAACTATATAAAAATTAGCAATAAGATTCTTAATATGGAAGAAGCAAATAAAAAATCGCAGGTTAGAAGGATATTCGATTCGATATCGTACAGATATGATTTTTTGAATCATTTTCTAAGTGCCGGCATAGATTATTACTGGCGAAGAAAAGCGATCAAACTAACGGGTTTTACACCCGAATCAAAACTGCTAGATATCGCCTGCGGGACGGGGGATTTTGCGATTACGGCCCGAAAATCGGGTGTGAAAACAATATTCGGCGCGGATCTTTCTTATAATATGCTGAGCCTGTTCAACAGAAAAGCAGAGTGGATACGGGGTAAAACGGTAGAATCTGTAGCTGAATTTCTCCCCTTCAAGCAAGGATCATTTACCAATATTACTGTAGCTTTTGGAGTAAGGAACTTCTACGATATTCCGCTGGCATTCAGATCATTTCACAGAATACTTACAAGCGGAGGAAAGGTAACCGTTCTCGAATTCCGCCTACCTTCCAATACCCTGGTAAGAACATTTTATCTTTTCTATTTTAATAAGGTTCTCCCTTTCGTCGGAAGAATAATTTCCAGGGATAGAGAAGCCTACACTTACCTCCCGGAATCGGTAGATGAATTCGACAGAAAGATAGACCTGGTTTCTCTATTTAAGGAGTGCGGATTTGCCAATACCGAGAGGCATTCGCTCACTTTGGGTTTAACACAGGTTGTAATAGCAAAAAAATAAAGCCGGAACTCTCCCGGCTTTATCTTCAGAAAAAGTTTCTATTTATACTTTCTTTCAATCTCTTCAACTTTATTCCGCTTGTAATCTGAAACTCCGACCATTAATCCCGCCGTTGTAATTACAGCGCCGGCTACCTGATAGCCCGTCACATTCTGACCGAATAAAAACATGATGAACGGTATTACAGCCAGATAAACATTTGTATACGGTACCCAGAAATGAGCGGAGAACCTGGCTAATTTAAAAAATCCGAAACTATAGATATACCCGGTAAATCCGGCTAGAACCACAAAAAGAATCGGCCACCAATTATTGGGAATGATCGACCCCTGGAAGAGAGAAAAGAAGCGGTGATATTCAGTTTTAGCGATTATCTTTTTAACATTCTCCTGAGTCACCGGAGCAAGATCCTCTTTGAGAACATAAGAACTGCCATCCAAAGTGTAACAGTTAAGAAGATACTCTTTCTCCTCCCGGTCAAGTTTTGTCATGATCCTGGTTTCAAAAGTTGTAGCCTTAAGCCTGTCTGGAATATTAGCGTTCATCATATCGCCTATGAGCGGAATGATAAAAAGGGCCGAAGTAATAAATACCATTTTCCATATTTCGCGCCAGAGGACAAGGGCGTTGGGACCCACATCCTTAAACGCGGTCTGAACTGTTTTATTATTCAGAATCTGCTGCGAGAAGAGACAAAGATTAATAATCAGAATCCAGACAATTGCGGAGCTGTCCAGTACAGCTTTCGGGTCAATTGATCCGCCAAGTATTCTTGGAAGGTAAGGGATTGTTAAACCGATAATAACTAAAAATATTCCTATCCAATGTTCTTTCCTGATCGGGGCTTTAAATAAAATTTTGCCGAAGAATGGAAGAAAAGCCAGATACACATTAACATACGGCGCAAAGAGGTGCGGGGAATAGTACCTCGGAAGATAGAAGAAACCGATATTCTCTATTACTCCGGTGAAAGCGCAGACTATAATTGTCATCATCGAAAGAAATCCAGGCCAAAGATATTTTGGTTTCTTCCCTCTGATCAATTCTATTGTTACTGCAATGAGGGCCCAGACAAGCTTGGATAATTCCCTCCACCAGGTCATCACTCCGGGAGATACTCCTACAGGCTGATTCCCCACAAAGCGCTGTTGATTGCCCATCCAATTTAAAATGTACTGACCGCCTAATGCACCATTAATAATTGAGAGCCATAGTATTAGTAATAACCATTCCATATCGCAGACCTATATTGATATCAGAAAAGAAATATTTTTTAATTTAAAAATCACCCCATTTCAATTTACTTATTATTCGGTCATAATTGTTTCAATTTCTCTTTCAATTGTGAAAATGATACCGCACGATGGCTGATTCTGTTTTTAAAATCGAAATCCAATTCCGAAATAGTTTTATCATAACCGTCCGGAATAAATATCGGGTCATATCCAAAACCGTTGCTGCCCCGCAGTTCATCAATAAT
>JBAYWA010000087.1:0-6932 GCA_041674325.1 Melioribacteraceae bacterium
CCGTCATTCACAAGTCCGCATTTTGTGGCAATGAATACTTCATCCCTGATTCCTTTGACAGCCTTTGCTACTATTTTTTCCGAATGCCCGAATCCATAAGCCGCGGCTGTATCTATCCAGTTGATGCCGAGCTTAAGAGCAGATTGAATTGCGCGTACCGATTCATCGTCGTCCACTTTCCCCCACCCGAACTGCCACGGACCTCCGATTGCCCAGGCGCCGAATCCTATAACAGTAAGCTCCGGACCGTTTAATCCAAGTTTTCTTTTTTCCAATATCTTTCTCCGTTGATAATAAAATAATTTATAAAAGTAGAGATTTGAATAAGATTATTCATCATGTATTTGAGTCTTGTCAACCGAGGTGACGGACAGTTTGAAATTTATCTGCTGCAAACCCCGGCAGTCAGTGTTCCAAATAATCATTTCAATATTACAATCCGTCCCCAGCCTCGGATAAGTGACAACGGATAACGCTTTCGAATCACTTTTAAAATTTTACTTCTGATCACTTACTCTGGAATTGTGAACGCGAACCTTGTCCCCTTCCCAACTTCACTCTCAACTGTGATCCTGCCCCCGTGTTTTTCAACCATCTCTTTGCATAGAAGGAGTCCCAATCCAGTCCCCTCCTCATTAGCGGTCCCCTTTCTGCTCACATTCTTGTCTATGCTGAAAAGTTTTTTGATGCTCTCTTCGTCAATGCCCACACCCGTATCACTTACGGAGATTTCAACGCATCCCGCTCTTCTAGCGGCAGTCAGATTAATTTTACCCCCTTTCTCAGTGAACTTGATGGCATTAGAGACAAGATTTCTTACGATTGTAGAGAGCATATTCTCATCTGCATTAATAAAGAGAAGATTTTCAATCGAATGTGTAAACTCAATATTTTTATTCAGTGCCGTATGCTTTAAAAGTGCGAGTGTTGGATGGAGTACCACCTGCAGATTAAATTGTTCCGGGTAAAACGCCATCTGCCCTGTCTGCATTCTGGTCCACTCTAAAAGATTTTCCAGGAGTCTGTATGAACTGTGGCTCAATTCTTCAATACTTCTGATAAAAGCGAATTTCTCTTCTTCAGTGAGGGTGCTGTACTCATTTGACAGAATCTCTGAGTACCCCATCAGCCCCTGGAAAGGGCTTTTCAGATCGTGCGCTATAATCGAGAAAAATTTATCCTTTTCTGAATTAACCTTCAGCAATTCGCTGTTTTTCTGTCTGATCTCCTCTTCCGATCTTTTCCTCTCTGTAATGTCCTGCAGTACGCTGATAACGTGAGATTCTTCGTGTGACGATACAATCCTAGTTGAAATCAAAACATCTATCACACCATTATCTTTTCTGAGAAACAGTGTCTCAAAATTTTCGCAATATCCATGCTCCTTTGTCGCGGCGAAGATCACTTCCCTATCCTTCGGATCTTTATAAAGATTAATATCAAAAGCTGTTTTGCCAGCAATCTCTTCCTTTGTATATCCAGAGATTCTTGTAAAACTTTCATTGCAGGTTATCATTTTTCCGTCGCTTACGCGGCTAATAATAACCGGATGGGGACTAAGATGGAATATCTCCTCAAAATGATCCTTCGCTTCATGGATCTCTGAATTCAATTTCTGATTAACCATCACCATAAGTCCGAAGGTCCAGAGAAGCCCCATGACTAATGCATCCAGATATTGCGTTAAGTTGAACATTGAGGGGGTAAAAATATCAGTAACCGGAATACCGGCAAGAATCATGACACTCCGGTAGGCAAATACTGACGCATGAATAAAGAAGAGTGCAGCATTAAAATTCGCCGTCGAATAAATCGATCGTGTTTTATTTTTATAGATAGCTCTTGCCGTATAAAATCCGATTAACGCAAGATATAGATCAAAAATCAATCCCCGTTTCGTGATATCATCAATTATAAAGTAGAAAAACAGATGCAGAGCGACAGAAGAGGAATAAACGAAAACCATAAGTTTCCTGTTTATCCCCCTGCCGAAAAATTTCATTAATCCGGTATAAATGAAAACCGGTCCCAACATTAAAATCGGGTCCTGAAATATTATTACCAGCGGAAGAATGGACGGGAGGCCTCTAAAAAGAATTATCATGAAACCGAGCAATTCTGTTCCGCTCCACAGGAGCCACCATGCCGGCCCCGGCAAATCCTTATTGGTCTTGTACAGGTAGATAAAAACCAGCACCTGCATCATATGCATCAAGCCGGTAATTAGCACAATTGTGCGTATATCGAGTGCCAAAATTAATAGTCCGTAATGTTTTTGAAAGTTTATCAACTTTTTAATTCTTATACATTAAATCTACTTTTTCTCTGGTGGATTTACAATAACCGGAATGAGAAGTCTGGTTTTCAGAACGTGATATGGATTACTTTTAGGTTTAATCATTGTAATCTACACATTACCTCCTTCCCAACTTTATGCATATAGTTCCACCTCCGGCTGCTTTGTCAAAGTCCAAATGCAAATCTCAAATACTGATTCGTATTCCACCGCCGGAGAGTAAATACTCGATGCTGAATTAACAGGTATTCGCTTTTCATGGAGTTTAAAAAAGTTTCGAATTTTAGAATTATTACTTATTATATTGAGTGAAAATTAAACTTCTTGATGAGAGCGGCTTCATTTTAATATTGCTTCAATTTAAGTTGTGATTTACAGCATTCCATCAGTACTGGTTTATTTATTACATTTTTTATCGGAACCTTGCAATTAAGTGGAAATGAGGGCTATTGGAATTATTGTGTAAATCATGCGGGGAGGAGATAGAAACCGGATGGGATACGTGCCCCAATTGCCTCTCGCCGATTATTCAAATTAAAATCTGTCCATCCTGCGGGAGAGAGATTAAAGAAACCTGGAAGATCTGTCCATCCTGCAAAGCTTCAACGGGCAATACGCTTACTACAAATCATACTCCGGTGAAGAACGCGACTACAAACGGGACTGTATATACCTCCCCTACGCACGACTCATTCGCCAGCGCCCCCGTAAATAATTATATCGAATTCACTCTGGAAGATAAAATTGCGGATAGATATATAGTGAAGAAGAAGATCGGTCAGGGCGGATTTGGAAGGGTATATCAGGTCTATGATCAGCTGACGGAAAAATTTCTGGCAATTAAAACCCTTCCGTATATAACCAAGGAATCGGTAAATAATATTCTCCTTGAATTCGAAAGCCGCGACAGACTCAATAATACCGAGCATATCATTAGAGCTTACCAGCCTCAGCTTACAATGTATAAGGGTCAAAACATTATCATCTACCCTATGGAGATCGCGGATAAAAGCATGCGCGACTGGCTTAGCGAAACAAAAAACCGGCTGGAAGAAAGACTGGACGAAGGGATTGAAATATTTAAACAGGCATGCCTTGGCGTTGAAGCGATACACGAAACAGGCTTAATACACCTCGACCTGAAGCCGGAAAACATACTGCTGATCTCTAATAAGTACGGTAAAGATGTTTCACAGAAATGGATAGTTAAGATTAGTGACTTCGGACTGGCCCGCGGAATAGGAATGGAAAATCTGGAAATGCTGCAGGACGGAATCGGTACCCCCGCGTATATGGCTCCGGAACAGATACTTGCCGCAAGATGGAAGGATGTAGGTAAAGAAGCGGATATCTATTCGCTTGGAATGATTCTGTATGAAATCATCGACGGAGATCTGCCCTACAGCGGATCATCAAAATTGATAAAAGAAAAGAAGCTTAATACGCAGATCCATATTACACCTCTCCAAAGTAAAAAAGATGTAGCCGTTATTGCGATGAAATGCCTGGAACGGGAGAAGACAAAAAGAATAAAAACGGTCTCTGATATAATTTATGCCATCGACGAAAAGAGAAGGATTGAGGAAGAGATCAGGAAAATTAAAAAGAGAGCCGAAGTGATGCTTGATGAAGGAAGGAAACTCATCGAGCTTAAAAAATACACCGAAGCCAAGACCATTCTGAAAGAAGCAGAGGAGCTGGACAACTCCAACAAAGAGATTCAGAAATGGAAAACAACCATCGAAGAGATAGAGAGGATAAAAAAGTTAGATGAGGAACTCGCGCAGCGTGGAGAAATGATTTTTATCCAGGGGGGCAAATTCAATATGGGAAGCAATGAGTACGCGGACGAACGACCAATCCACCAAGTTGAATTGAAAAGTTTCTACATTGATAAATATCAGATTACAGTCAGGCAATATCTGAATTTCTGCAAAGCGACCAGAAGAGCTGTACCCGCAGCTCCCAGATGGGGCTGGTTCGAGGATCATCCTGTTGTTAATGTATCCTGGGAAGATGCTAATGCATATGCAAAGTGGGTCGGCAAACGTCTCCCGACTGAGGCCGAGTGGGAATTTGCCGCAAGAGGCGGCATCATCAGCCAGGGATTCAAATACAGCGGGAGCAATAATATAAATGAAGTCGCATGGTATTCTAATAATTCCAGTAACAGGACAAATCCCGTCGGCCGGAAATTTCCGAATGAATTAGGAATTCATGATATGAGCGGAAATGTGAGGGAATGGTGCAGTGACTGGTACGGTCACTATCCGACGCACCCTATGGCAAATCCCGAAGGTCCGGCATCCGGCGAATATAAGCTTCTACGCGGCGGCTCTTGGAATTTGAATGAGTCAGGCTGCCGCAGCACTCTGCGTAACAGCTCCGGTCATCAGAACTCTGAAGATTATATCGGCTTCCGCTGCGTGCAAAGCAGTTGAAGCAGTTGTGAATTTTGAGTTTTGCACGAATGGCAAGCTGAATTTATAATTCCGCCTAGGTAGACAAATCCGGCTTTCTAATTTAGAATTAATAATTTTTAATTTAGTTTTCACTCCGCTTTCAGCACAACCAGATGGCTTGTTGAGGGTTTATTTTTTATATCAACTGAAATTTTCAGTTCCGCTTTTTCCGCAAGATCATATATTCCTCCATTGCCCAGATACGATTTATAATTTCTGTAATGCTTGCTGCCGGCGGCAAACTCAACCAGCTCATTGATAAAACCCCAGAATCCGTCCGGTTTGGGCGCGAGATAATCTCCGATGATGATTTTATCCGCTACAAGAGAGATTTTGCGGAGCAGATTCACCCGCTCGCTCTCATCCACTTCGTGTATTACATAGGTAATCACCGCATAATCGAAATGCTCTTCCCCGTCTGCAATTATTTCATCCACACTTGAATGACGGAACGATATTTTTCTATCCGGATTTTCCGAGTGGTTCCGTACCGCGCGTTCGATATTTCTTTTCGACAGGTCTATTCCAAGTACCGAACGGCAATTTCCTGAAACCGAAAAAGAGAATCGTCCCGTTCCGCATCCCACATCTATTATAGTCGAATCTTTTTCTATGAGATCAATTATCTCTTCAAATAACCGATCCTGATTCGGGGCAATTAATTTATCGTAGAACCAGCCGTCGTACCAGTGATCTTTATTCATCTTCACCATAATCCTCCAACTACGAATTAAACTTTTTTCTCAACCGATGGAATCTTTTTCAATTTATTCCCGGCAATCATTGAATGAATTCCCTTCTCGCAATAGTCCTGAATCCGCAGGGAACCTCTTCATAATGCGGCTAAACCATTCTGCGTGACTGCGATAATCAGTTATTATGGCCGCATACGTGTCCTTCTTCACCGTGGCTATGGTGTTCGTGCTGCCTGCATGATACTCCGGAATCGGTCAACTCTCCGTTAATATAAGCATTTACAACACTGATCACGCTCCCCTCGCACCCTCTTACAACGGAAATCTCCTGACTATTCAGAACATTAATTGCTCCGCCGCCTATATTACCGGCCAGCATTAATTCAACACCCAGTTCCTTAAGCACTGCTGCTATATTAGACTTGCATCCGCATCCCTGAGGAGATTCAATTATCTCAGATTTTGCGATTTGATCATTTTCGATTGTAAAAACAGTGTAGAATTCACAATGTCCGAAATGCTCATCAACACTATTGTCTCTTGTCGGCACCGCTATCTTCATTTTAATGCTCCTTCATTTTATTTTTATCTGCATTTTTGCAGTGGTTTGCATTTTTTTTGCACCCGCTTATGAACTCGCCTTTGGACCGGCCGCACTTAACAAGTGTCTTCTCTTTAATTCCCACCGGCATTTCATTACCTATTTTAATCGCTTTTCCGTTCAGTATGGCATCAACTACCTTGTTTCTGGCCTTTTCGACAATGCGACCAAAGGTAGCCCGGGAGATTTTCATCTGGATTGCCGCATCCTCATGTGAATGCGCAAGGTAATCGGCCAAACGTAACGATTCCAATTCATCTATCTCGAGAATGATCTCTTGCAACTGTGATAGCGGAACGGCACGCGGCTTAAAATAGTACGCTGCGGGACTGCATTTTATTTTTCTATGTATTTTCGGTCTTGGCATTTTTTATTATGAGCATATGCTCATATCAAATATATCGTTATTATTTCTTTTTGTCAACATAAGCAGAACATGTTCGTACTGATTGAAACTGATAAAAATTTTAAAATATTTTTTGTTGAGTCGACGGACTGTCTTTTGATGTTAAATTCTGCGGAGACCTTTTCCCGATTTCTGCATCTAATATATTTTAAATGAAAATATTATTAAAGAAGGGAATAATTCTGTGAATGACCGAATTTATAATAGCGGCATTGGAAAGCTCCGTTCTCCGGAGCGGATTGAACGCCTTGAAGTTGAACGGGTTGTGGATATTTGCCTTGCTAATGAAAATGTGGCGTCGGTACTGGATGTTGGAACGGGCAGCGGATTGTTCGCCGAGGCATTTCATAAACGGGGTATCCGTGTTGCCGGAGCGGATATAAACTGCGATATGATTGATGCAGCTAAAAAAAATCTTCCGGATAGTGAATTCAAAATTTCATCCGCTGAGGAATTGCCGTTTGATGATAAA